>CAYVTQ010000005.1:0-47958 GCA_964454865.1 uncultured Methanosarcinales archaeon | reverse complement strand
ATATATACTTAGCCACTATATAAAACTTGTCATGCATCCCACAGAATTATCTATATATACTCTTGTAACTCATAAATATCATTAAAAATAGTTTTGGCATTCCCAAAAAGTTGCTGAATAGTAAGTGTATTCACCATTAATTCCGCTCTTACAGCATTAAATTTCTTACTCTCTTGCATTTGTGGGATTACTGTTTGAACATAATGCTGAATTTGACGGTTATTAATTAGCCCTTGCGCATTTTCAGCAAATATTCTAAATGATTTATTGATGACCATAGAGTTAACTTTGCTGAGCTGTTCATCTCTTGCAATACTCTGTGCAACCCTAATTACGTTATTAAGAGATGTTTGGGAATAGACATTAATTTCATGTTCAATGTTTTTCCTCAAGCCTAATGCATCTAAGATAGCTTGCCATTCATTGTTTAAAGATTCTCGCAATTTACTAATATTAACTTCGTTATCATCAATGGTAGGGATCATTTGTTTCTGATTAACGACTTGCAACCATAAATTTTCAGTTATATTTGACTGAACTCTTTTTAAATCTACATCCGATTCTATTAATTTATCTGTATTAAAAGGTAGCGTAATTTCTGTTTTTAGAAATTTAGATAAAATATCCCTCAATAATTCTGAATCTTGTCCTCTCGGCGTTAAAGAACATGCGATAGAATATTCGCCTCTAAATAAATATCTTTTTATCAATTCTTGGTCTAGTATTTTATAATCAGAAGAAGAGAAAGCAGAATAGAAGTTCTTACCTATAAATGGTCGTTCAGCCACACTAAATTTAACGCCTTTTAGTGCAGGATTAGAAAATGTTTTACCTTGCAATAAGATTTCCGGTAGTTGATATTGGATATCAGAAAATTCAGGCGGTTGCATTAATTTCAAGCTTGTAATCAATTCTTCCGAGAAATCCTTTCTTCCGAAGAATGCAGATAAAGATATTCCTCCTTTGCCATTTACAATATAAGGAGAGCCAGATATAGTAGGCTGGAAAGAATCTGCAATCAAATCTTCATTTATCAAATTTTCTTTAATAAACTTTGAAATGCTTTTTCTTTCAAAAGGCACATCAACATAAGGGTAGGAAGAATCCACTTCCTCATAAGATTCTACATTGATAACGTATTCCGCTTCATTTGTTTTTTCATTATGTATATAGTCCTTTTTTGATTTTGTTATTCTAATTAAAGAGTAATCTTGTGGCAAGGGTATACCTTTTTGGAACAAAGCAATAAGTTGCATTTGAGGGCAATTTTTTAAAGCAGAAACATGTGTATAATTAAAATCCCCTCTTAAAGCAATTGCAGCCTTGCAATCACTGCTTAACTCTGTTGGGAGAGTATAATAATACACTTCACTCAAACTATCCCCCATTCTAGACTTTTGGAACTTATAATGCCAACCCCTTACATCATCTATCCTTTTTTGCTCATATTTTAAGAAATCAATATTTAAGAATTTCCTTTGCCAAGGATAAGTATACACACTCTTCTTTTTCCACAAATAAATCTTGCTTAAACTCAAACTATCCATATAGAAATTTGTACATATTTACTATTTTATAAATACTTCTGTGGCTGGTGTCCAGTGGTTAATTATTTTCCTATATAACCACTATATTATAAGAACTGCCTCACCTCCCAACCATCACCACCGCAACCGCACTCTTCTTAGTATTAGAAATAGACAAATCAACAAACTTAATCCCAAGCTTCTTCTTCAGCTCTTTCTTAATCTCAAAGTAGGGCTTCCCAGTCTCAGAATTCCTGACCTCAACATCATGCCACTCTATTGCCTTGAAATTCAAAGCCTTAACAAGCGCCTCTTTTGCTGCAAACCTTGAAGCGAGATGGTCAACTCCTCTCTTTTTGCAGTACTCCATCTCATTTGCAGTAAACAATCTTTCACTAAGCCCTCTTGTTCTAGAAATTCTCTTCTTAAAGTCATCAACATCCACTATATCTACACCTATAGAATATTGCATAAACAGAAAGAAAATAAAAAGAATAAATAAATCTTGCCTATTCCAAAACATTTATATATAAGTCTATATATAGATAAGTTTATACAGAGGTTGACACCATGCCGCAAGAAGTACTGCATTACCCGCGATTGGATACTGTCCTCATGGTAGAGGAAGTCCTAAAGAAAGCAGAATTAGCCATATCCAAAAGTGAACTGCAAAGGCGCCTTTCCAGGCAGGTCATGAGGCAAACACTCAATGTCATTTTAGACTATCTGGAAGAAAAAGGATTAATTATGACTGGAAGCAAAGGTGTTCTCTGGGTGCATAACGAAAGCCCAAAAATGAAGAAGCTTTTGGAGAGCAGCGTAGAGGCATAAATGAGGACTTCTAAGGCCATTAGAGTCAGATATTCTCCCCTCTATGAAGGGCAGCTAAAGAAGCTTCGCGGGCCATAAAGGAGCAAGACAGCAAATTCCACAGGCAGCTTCTCAAGGCCATTGAAAGGGAAGAAGGAAATCTCCGCATCGATATGCATCATGGCACCCAGATTGAGAAGAGCAAAATTCCGAAAGAATACGTCCTCCAATACGGAGTTACTAATCTCTGGAAGATTGATTTGCCAGGCTATTGGAGAATAATCTATACTATTGTTGGCAATGAATTTGAGATCATTTCAGTCCTTCTTGAATTTATGGATCATAAGGAATATGACAAACGATTTGGCTACAGAAAGCTATAGCTAAAAAAGGATTAATTGTGCAACTGAATACTTCATAAAAATAAAGAAAATAAAAAGAATAAATAAATGTTGCCTATTCCACGTCCTTTATGCCGTCCTGGTCAACATAGAATCCGGCTTCTCCTTCAGGCAGGCACGGCGAATCTATGAGCTTTGCCACTCTGCTGCCCTTCTTGCCCTTTCTCAGGTAAATCCTAAAGGTGCTTGCATGGGCAACTATATGGCCGCCTATTGCCTGTGTCGGGTCGCCAAAGAAGACATCGGGTCTTGACATCACCTGGTTAGTGACATACACGCAGATATTGTACATGTCAGCCAGCTTCAGCAGGTTGTGCATGTGCCTGTTAAGCTTCTGCTGCCTGTCCGCCAAAGTGCCTCTTCCGATGAACTCTGCCCTGAAATGCGCTGTAAGGGAGTCAATGACGATCACTCTTACATTCAGCCCTTTTTTCTTTATCAAATCCTCTATCTTTTCAACAAGCAGCATCTGGTGGTCTGAGTTGTATGCCCTTGCAACCTGTATGTTCTTCAGCACTTTCTCGGGATCAAGGTTTGAGGCTTTAGCCAGCTGGGTTATCCTTTCCGGCCTGAATGTATTTTCAGTGTCAATAAAAACAACAACGCTGCTCTCATCCATCACCTGCGCCCTGACAGCCAGATTATTGGCAAGCTGCGTCTTTCCCGAGCCAAACTCCCCAAAGCATTCTGTTATTGCGCCGGACTCAAATCCGCCTCCAAGCAGATTGTTAAGGGCAGTGCTTCCCGTAGGTATCTTTATTACCTTGTCCCTCCTCTTCAGCAGCTCATCTCCGGACTCAAACTCCATCTCCAAAGAAGATCTTGCCACAGCAATCAGCTTTTTGGCTAAAGCATCGCCCATACTGGTAGCATCCACAATCTCGGAAGGAGTTGCCACTGCAATGCTCATTAAGTCAGTATAGCCAACTGCCATAAGCTTTTCTGCTGTCGCCGCCCCTACTCCTGGCAGATCATAAATCGACTGGCTTTTTTCAGGACTTTTTGCTTCTTTCATGCCGTTTCTGGCCTTTCTCGGCCTTTCTTCCACAACTATCATTTCTTGTTCCATAGCGAATCACCTTTTTTATTTATAGTTTTTTATTCAGGGCTAAATAGCCCCTTCTTCAGCTGCATTCTGCATATCCCTCAGAATAAGGTATTCATAGGTCTTTTGCAATACAACAGAAGCCTTTGGCAGGTCATTTATCCTCAAGCTATTTGCGGTCTGCCACACTCCGCTCTTGTCTTTGTATCTCCTCTGGAAGGTTACTGTCCTGTACTCCACATCCTCTCCTTCCTTGCTCTTTCCTGCGTTTTGCCACACAGTAGCGCTTATTGCACCAGCGCTGAATCTCTTCTCAGGTATGTTCTTTGTTTCCATTTATACCGCCTCATTGCTTTCGCATTTTGTTTCAACTCCCCTTAGTTATGAGTCCAAGCCAAAGACTGGCTTAAAGCTCCAGGGAGGAGGTCGTTGTTTTTAACAACAGAAATAAGGAGGAAGGGCTTGTTTAAATAGGCTGCAAGGGTGTTTGGCCAGTGTCCAGTGGTTCTGGAAACTATATATTGGAGAACACAATACTCTTAATTAATGCAGCAGCTTCATCAACCCATCTATAAACAGGATGCTTCCAAGCACCGCCATTATAATGCCGTAAAACGGAATCTGGCTTATTGCCACTACAATGCTGCTTATGACTCCTGCAACTACGCTTCCAACAACAGGTATGAACCCCAGCAATGCAGCAAGAAAACCCAACCCAACCCACAATTCAATGATTGCCACAAATTTTCCAAGCATAATCCCACACTTCACATTAAAATATATAAATTTACCTTTTTCAAAATCAGGACATTTCAAATTATTTATGCAGGTCGGCATATTTCTGCTTTTCCAGTCTTTGCAGCTCCTCTTCAGGGCTAGGATTGATGTCAACAGAATTTGCTATGAATTCAAGCCTGTCAAACATGGCATTCTTGTTTGATTTTCCGGAAACTTTGATGATGCTTCCGGGCAGGGTTTCCTTTGCCTTTGCAAACTCTTCGGGATTTGACTTAAACCTCAAAAATTCCTCATGGCTCAGGTTGAAAAGCTTCGCGGCATTGTTCCTGAAAAAAACAGTCCTTATGGTTTCAGTGCCGTCATCAAGCACTGCATTGACTACATACGCGTCTGCAGCCGTTGTTGAATTGTGCCTGTTGCACACATATCCTTGCTCTTCCATCTTCACTTTTCTTCCGCACTGCGAGCACACCTCAAAAAACCTCGGCTCAAAAACCTGCACCACTGTGCCAAGCAGCTCGACATCATTGTCGCTCTCACTCAGATCTTTGATGATCTTCCTCTGCGATTTCGCTTCAATGGCATTATCCACAGACTCGCCTTTCGGATTTATCAGGACCCTTGTCCTGTCATTGACATGCACTTCTCTCCTTCCGTTATTGTCCCTCACATACCCGCCCATGACTTTCAGTATGTCTCCTTTCTTCACGCTTCTCAGAATATCCGCCTGCGCGCCCCACATCACTATCTTTATAGAGTCAGTTTCATCGGCAATCATCAAGGAGCCGACTTTTCCGCTCCCTCCTTCTCTGTTGAATTCCCTTATATCATAAACATCGAGGACTTTTCCTATTGTCTCGACATCCCTCATTCCCGAAAGGATATTCTTGATCTGCAGTTTGCCGCTCAAAGGCTCAAAAACCTTCACGCCGAGCTCATTAGCCACAATATGGGCAGCCCCTTCCCTGCTTATCAATCCGGAAAGCTGCTTCAGCTTTGCGCTGATCTTCTCCTCAATTTCCACATCAGAAATGCCTGCCTTCTCCTTTATCTTCCCGATAATGGTTTCATAGGGAATCTTAATCATGGAGAATTGGGTTCGGGAATAATTTATATAGTTTGTGATTGGCGCGGGGTCGGTACTAAAATTAAGGTTGCCGTCAATTCTGCGAGCATCTTTGCTCTTTACAGCAGGCAAAAAGGAAATTGTAATGGGAATTTTGCCTTATCGTTGCACATCAAAATGCGAGCCGACGGCAACCCGAACGGATGTGGGGATTTCGCACCAGCCTCTATTACCATTGGCAGAATTTAAAATCTCGCTAAACAAGAGAGGCAAGATATTAAATGTAAATATTCCATCAGTCTATGACGGGGGTGTCGGGTTTCTATTGAATCTTGCCAAATCGGCGCTCGGGTGGCATCAGGCTCGGCTGCGAGGATTTAACAAAATAGAAGAGCCTCGCAATAATGATGCCATCTGCATTTTGAACTCTGCCCATTTCCTCTACTCAACCCTAAACTCTCCCAATCCGTCCCACTGCGCAGGCTTGGCAAACTCGTAAGGCTGGCTGATTTGATTGACTGCATTCCCTTCTTCGTCTTTTGCAGCCATGGTAAAACAGTACTTCTGCCCTTCCTTAAATTTGTTATTCAAAAATCCAACGTCACTGCCTTCATCAAACTTCACAGAAGTCCTGTCGGCAATCTTCCTGCACTTGTAAGGCTCGCACACGCCAAGGTCAGCCAAAACCTTATCCTTCTCGGAATAATGCAGCAAATACTCGATCTTCTCATCTGCCCCGGGTTTAGTCCCTTCATTCTTGCCGTTCCTGTCTTCATTAAATTCAGGCCTGTACTCCAGCTTTGCAGGCGTTATTTGTATAGGGCCGGCAAAATTAATGCATGCCACACCATCCTGTGAATTTACTTTCTCTTTGTTATTCCTAACCTCAAAACTCACTATTCCAGGAGCCAAATCATCGGCAGAAGCAGCGCTTTTTGCCAATATTGCAGGGCTTTCAGCCTCTTTTGTCGCGGCAGTCACAGTGAAATAGTATATTTTGCCCTCGCTTATTGCTTCCCCATTGCACATGCCGATCTCTATTTTCCATTCATCGTGCCTGCTGTAGGAAAATGCCCTGGCAGGCTTCATCCCTTCCAGCTTTAATTCTCCATTGTCATTTTTCTCAAATTCTTTGCCGGAGCAGTATACATTGTAATGGTCAAGATTCAGGACATCGCTGTTGTCGTCCCACATGGCCTTTGTCCAGTTTATGATAATGGACTTTTCAGCCTTTAATTTGTCCCGGGCATCCAAATCCTTTACAGCAGGAGGTATGTCAAGCTCAGGATAGGTTACAGCAAACTTATAGGCAACATTCCTTTCTTTGGCTTCATTATCAGTATCCATAGCAGTTACCTTTTTGTCGCTTTTTATGCAGAATTTCGCGCCTCTCTTCCTGGGCAGATTTACAGACTCCAGCGTTTTGAAGGAGCTCTCGACGCCTTTCTCCACAAACATCGCTTTTCCGTCCTTTTTGTATAATATAGATTCGCTGAACGCTTTTCCGTCACTGCTCCTGACCCTTTTTATTTTCGGCTCGTCTAAGGTGTAGTCAAGCTCCAGGCTGACAGAATTGGCTGCCAAAATTTTGCTCTTGTCATTGAAGTCATAGATATAATGCATGTCAGGCATCGCCATTGAATCTTCGATTAGCACGCTGCTGTCATCTTTAAGTTCAAAATTAATTTCATCGCCGTCGTCTCTCATATCCAGCCTTAATGCCTTTCTGAAATCAGCGCCGACTTCAGCCTTTTCGGCAAAAAATCTGCAGATGACATTTTCCTCCTTCAGGCTTTGGCATTCCCTGAGCTTGTCAATAAAATCATAAAAAATATCCTCAAGGTCATTTTTCTCGCACGCATAGCCCTTGGACTTTATTTCGCTGTTCAGGCAGCCGCCGATTTTTCTCTCGTTTTTGCATTTCTCCACTGCAGCCTTAGCTTTTTGTACTGCATCATCATATTCTTTTTGCATCTCATAATCCATGCTGATGCTGAAGGAAGGGTCTAGAGTATAATCTCCGAATGTTTTTTTAGGCTCTGCAACAGCATAGCCCGAAATGCCGCTCCCGCCATATATAATGCCTAAAATTAGCAATAACGGCACTATTATGGCTATCAATGTGTCTCTCATTTAAGTGTACCTCTCAGCGCCTTTTTCCAGCCCTTCAAAGCTTTGGTAGCTGGCCAGTGTGCTCCCCCTTAGGGCAATCAGAAAAATTTTCTCCGGCCTCAAGTCAACATGTAAATGTTGGTCATAAGGATAAATAACAATGCCAGTAAACCCTATGTCAGAAGCTGCTTTTGCCCATTCCAGCTGCTCTTCAACGCCCCCCACATGGAAATCTATTGCAAGGGCTTTCATGTGAAGGCTGTTCTTTGAGCCCTCTGCCTTTCTGTTGCTCTCAGGATCCCTGTAGCCGCTTGTTATGTAGCACTGCTTTTGTTCTGCAGGATAAGGCTCATACCCCATCTTTCTGCAAAGCTCTTCATATTTTTGAAGGACTTCCGGGTGGTTTGCCCTGATTGTCTTTATATCTGCTTCTCCTGATGAAGGAACTGCCCCTATAATATGCTCAGCAGGCGCTGCAGCAAAGCCTGTAGCCACCAAACTGCCATGCTTAATCGGAATGGCAATTTTCCCTTCATTTTTTGATTTGGCAGTGATTCTGATATTGTCATATAAGTTATATGCGTATTTCCCCGGAATAAACGCTGACGGGAAAAGTGCAAAATATTCATTAATCTCATCATTGAAAATATAAACCATTCCTTCTGACACTTCTTTACTTTCCGGATAGCATTCTTCAACAGCAGCAATGTCCTTATCTTTTTTGATGTCCGCCCATATATTAAATCCGGCATATCTTCCGCACCCGCTCGCTTCCTTGAATCCCCCTTTCTTTCCCAAATAATAAGCTGCCTGCTGGATCGAATGTTTTGCCGACTGGTCTATATACAACAGGACTCCTTCTCCTTTCTGATAGGAGTTTATCACATCAAACTGCCTGTCTCCAAGCTGGTACCCTGCTGTAAACTTATCTTGTTTTTTAGACAATACTGCAAAAGCTGTTATCAGGACTATCAGAATCACAATAAACATCAAGGCTTCAAACATCAAACCTTTTTTATTTTCCATTTTAGCCGCAATCCCTCACGTTCTTTAATTCGGATTTTCTTCCAAGAGTATTGATGGAGGTCCTGAAAAATCCCAGGTACATAAGTTCTTTTTGGCTTGTCGGCACAGCTATTACTGCTGCATTTTTTCCATTTATCAGGCTGTCATAAAAATTGCTCGATCTGAATTTCTTATCAGTCTTTGCAGCAGTGCCGGCGTAATTTGCCAGTTTCGTCCTGTCCTTGTACGCCTCTTCATCAAGTATGAATACTCCATATCCGGAAACTAGCCGGTCGCTGATGCCGTAAGGGACATAGCAGTATTCCAGGGGGTCAAAAGTCTCTTTGGTCATTCTCGACAGCTCCTGAAAATAAAACGCCTTTTTATCGGCATTTTTCTCGCTTGCATAAATTGCAAGCAAATCAGCGGTATTTATGCTCCTGCCGTCAAGAAAATAAGGCGTCCTCAAGTAGCTCATTAGCATATAATTATCATCAGCAGTATGGACGTTGCCTAAAATTTTGGCCTCGCTGTCGCCTTTTGACAGCTTGAAAATAAAAAAGAAGAGTATCAGCAGCAAAACAAACCCGAAGTAAATAATCAAAGTCACCAGTCCGCTTGATATCTGCCCTTTTTTTCCTGCCATTTTAGCTGTTAGGTATTACTACATCCACTGTAAGCATGCCCCTGCTCAAACTGCCTTTGCTAAGCATCACAACGTTATACTTTTTCGTGTATCCTTTAGCCCCGCCAGGCCCTTCTGTAAACCCCGAATCCACAAGCTTTTTCTGCTCCTTGAAAAAGTCCTCGTTATAATATATTGTCCTTTCTTCGTTATTGCTGATACCTTTCAGCAAAAGCCTTGCTCCGGCTTCTTTGCTGTCCTTTCCATAGTAAGCCGACTTCTCCAGGAATTTTTCAGCATTTTGCGATTCAAACCTCCTTACATCTATTATGCCCGGATACGTCCTGTTTATTTCAGAATCATAATTGGAAATTGAATTGGGTGAATAAATCATCCTATAGGCAAGCAGATTGCCCTGCAGCTCTGAAATGTCTATTGTTGTGGTTATATAGCTTCTTATCAATATCATTATGGAAAACATTACAGCAACTAAGAATATTATCCTGAGTACCCACAGCATGAATTCAAAGGTTGTTATGCACTTTTTGTTTCCCATTCTAATTTCTGATTATCCTAAAAGTCTCCCCGGTTTTGCTGAATGCCATGCTGTTGGGGCTGTTGACAACATGCTCCCGGATAGTAAGGTTGAGGTCCTCCCCGTAAGGATAAGCAACATCCGCCCTCTGCTCAGCCCCGATTTCGCTTACTTTTACCCTTTGGTCGCTGAAGTCAAAATTGAATTTGTTCAATTCGGCGCGCTCGTTGCTGTAAACATAATCAACATTCCCCGGGCTTCCATAAATGGTGTCAGTAAGCAAAGCAAGGTCTCTTGCCAAATAGTGCTTTTCAAACAGTGTGTCTTTTGCAACAGAATCAATATAGCTCTGCAGGATCCAATAAACCATCACAGCTATAAGCAGCTGTATCAATATATGATATATAAGGTTAGTGTCCGCTCTTTTATTTAGAAACACCGGATTTCTGCACCTCCTTTCCATAATTTATTACAGAAAGGCTCTATATATATTATTTTTGATTGTCAGGTCGCATAGAAAAGTTATGTGCTGCCATCAAATTATGGGAGCATCTTCAAAACTTCCAGTAGGCATGCTCGAACAAAGTTCGGCACCACATGGGTGGAAATTGCAATTGGGATTTTTGCCTTATCATTGCACATCAAAATGCGAGCCGATGGCAGCCAGTAGCGAAGACTTTTCAATGCGGCCTATCATCAGGCTTTGGAGCCTTCTCGTAATTTTCTTCCGCGAATTTTGCCCTGGCTTTGATGGCATCCCGGCTGTCCGTATATTCTCCCATGAAGATGAAAATATTGCCGTCTTTTGACTCATATTTATCCAAATATATCTCTTTTGTCCCCAAGCCGTACAGTACAAGGAATTTGTAGCTGCTCTCGCCTTTATAGTAATCCTCATAGGCTTCAGGATGCCACCCGCTCCGGCTCCCGCAAAAGATGTCCTGGTATGACGGAGCCAGGAATACCACATTCTTGTCAAAATACTCGCATTTTAACGGGCGCTGCAGGTCTTTGTCAAAATCGCTGCTCACGGTGTCCTTGTAAATGCACAGGCATGCCTTGTTTTCGCACAGGCTCCCTATGAGATTTCTGGATCTGGAAAGAGATTCAGCATCCTTGAATATGGCTCCCTTCTGGCACGTCCCCATAGATTCAGAGTCCTTGTAACTGAAGCCTACCAGTATATAGCTGTTGTCAAGAAAATAAAGCAGATTCGAGCTTGCATAATTCCTGTCCTTAATCAACCCTTCAATCCTTTCCGTCAAAACTTCAAAGCTTGCAACTGTCGAGTCATAGTCTTTTTCAGAAAGAAAAACACCGGTAATCTTTGCAATGACATAAACCAATGCCAAAATGATTATGACTGCAAGCACTGCCCCAATCAGCTCTGTTAAGGAAATTTCAACTGAGCCTTTCTTCTTTATGCCCTTAATCATTTGCACTCTGGACCGCACTTGTCCTTTAATATGCAGCATTGCCCTATATTGTTGTTTATGTAGCATCCGCCTTTTTCTTTGCAAATCTGCTTATAGCTGGGAATTTTGCCGTCTTTGCTTAAATCTATGTAGCATTCATCAGGTATGCCGTAAGAATTAGAGATAACATTGTTATCCCCTCCCAGGCAGATATCGCAGTTATCGGGAAATCCATCTCCCCTCTCACCTTCAATAGGCTCTTTAAGCTCCCTGCCGGTTTGGGTAAAATCTTCAGCCCTTAGCTTGCAGCCACGGTTTATAGAATCTATTATATACGGGTCAACTGATGCAAGCCCTCCCCCTCCCTTTACATAAAGCGTCCTTATCATAAAGTAAGCTGCAAAAGAAACAATCACCATTCCCACAATCATGCCTAATGTGCTCAATCCCTTCACGCTATTCCACTTATTCTTCGATGCCATGCTTAAACAAGCCCCCCTACATCCATGCAGCACACTAGATTGCTCTCAGAGCATTGAAAATTTGAGGGGTGCCCCCTGCAGTCATCGCTCGGCATGCAAATGCCCCCATTCTGCTCACAACTGCTGATGCTTTTGCTGAAAATGCCCACTCTGCCGGTTAATAATGCAAATGAAACCACCAATATTGCCAATGCTATAGCCGCTGTTACAATCACTTCAAAAGTCTCAAGTGCTTTTTTATTTTTTATCAGCATCATGCCACAACTCCTTTTTCTCCATTTAAATATTTATTTGCCCCTTCAAATATTTTCTCAGAAATCAGCTCATTATGGCCCTCAAACATATAGTGCCCGTCCCCATTCACTTCTACAATGTCGATAAATACAGCAGGAATCTCTCCTTTCTCGCTCCAGCTATATTTCCACGGCGGCTCGTTGATGTTGTAATCACCTTCTGTGTACATCAAGAATAACGGGCCTTTATTAGCATTGTCATTCTCTTCAAAGCGGGAGATGGCATTAAATCTGTATTCCTCACCAATCTCGGCAATATTAAATTCCTCTCCGCCTTTATACAGTTTCCCGTATGCGCTGTCCAGGCTCAGCTTTATGCTTTCAGCAAGCTGCCTGCTTTTAAGCGAGCCTTTGTAATAGTGGATTGTAAAATAATCCTGCTTAATGCCGCTGTCATCCTTATTTTTATAAAAAGAGCCGACAGATATTATCAGCACTTTATTTTTTAGGGATTTTTCCTCTCCGCCTTCCCTGCTATACAGGCTGTTAAACCATGCCGTTCTTCTTTTTGATATGATGCTTACGGAAGCAAATTCTTTTGTTATCCTGCTTACTCTTCCTATGTCAGCCAGGCGCCTCTCCAAACCCTCAAGCACAGCTGCCGACTTCTGCTCTCCGTCAAACCCTCCTATTGTGTCCGACAATCCCAAATCAAGCAAAGCCAATTTTGCATCGTTTATCCCTTTGGCTTTTAATTCGCATTTAGTAAATCTTCTTGTTATTCCTGTAAACCCCTCCCTGTCAGAGGTCTTTTCAGCAAAACAGGTATTGGAGCCATCAGCTTTAAAAAGCATAATGTTCTTATTAAACTCAAAAGATTTGTCAACGCCATCATTCTTTAGCAAAATCCGGTCTATATTGATTTTTGAGTAGCTGTCTGTGGCTTTTTCATACCTGTAGATGCATATGCCGTCATTGTCTATGACCTTGACTTTTTCCGGCGTTGGCTTGGCCTCAAACATCTCTATTCTGGTCTTTTTCTGGCTTAATAGGTTTTGTATGCTTATCGTCATGCCTTCCGGCAGCGATTTGACATCGAACTGGTCGCAGTAGCAGTCACCGGAGCTCTGATGCTTACATCTTTCATAATATCCGGCAAAGCTGTCAAAATCAGATTTTCCGGCGCTTAAAGGAGGTACGCTGTCATCTTCCTCTACCCCTAAAAAAACATAAACTGCTTTGAGAATCTTGGATGCAATGCCGCTTGCAACAAAGATTACTGCAACAATCATAATTATTATGCTGATTGTAGCCCCCAATGTCCCTCTTTTCATGGATTTCACCAAAATTTTATTATCGCGGCTAATTGTTTAAGCATACCTCTCCTTGCAAGATAAATAATCCATATGGCAATTGCAAGAAAGAATAAAAAAAGTATTATCAGCCCTAAATTATCAATGATCGTGCCTGCGCTAATATCTCCCCTTTTGCCATATTTCATTTTTATTATAATCTGCCAATATTTCTAATCATATAAATTACTTATGTTTTTAACTCTGCTCCGCCGGCAGGTAGTCGCACGGAAGCTGCTTCAATTCCTGCTCATTAAACTCTCTTATAAGGAAAAACGACGCCCATTCCATTTTGATGTCTTTGTTTGTAAAATAATTTATAATTGCCCCTCCTCCAAACAATCCCAAGCCTGCACCGGCAACAGCTTTGCCGGCTATAACCAACGGAACACCTACAAGAGTGCCATAGCCAGTGTATACTAAAGCGCCGCCTCCTACAATAAGCCCTCCCCCGATATACATTGTTATATGCGAGTCTGAGGCGCCAAAAAAGAACTTTATGGCTTCCCTGATCTCTTCTTCACCTTTCGCATAAACAAACATTATGACATACTCCTTATTGGTATCTATAGGCACGTTCCTAATTTGCTCAATCTCTTTATCAAAGATTTTTACAGCCCTTTCTGTCTTGTAGCCCGAGCAGAATTCCGCATAGCTTGCCATTTCATTGAGAGCATTCTTTTCTATCAGATATTTCCCAAAGTCATTGATAATTATCCCTTTATTCTTAAAAGTTATTCTGTCTCTAATAACACAAAAAGTAGTTTCCCTTTTGCCGAAAAGGTTTAATGTGCCCTGCCCGAATTCATCGCACACATCATAATAAAGCTTTGCCAATTCCCCTTTTATTTTTTCAGGATTAATTTCCTTTATCTCTATTCTCTGCAAAGGGCATTTTATGTCAGCGTCCAGCGCTATGTTTTTTATGGCTAAAGCATCCTGCGACCTCACGCTTGCTTTGCAGACATTCTTATTCACGGAATCTTGGTAAAGCTCGCCTATTCTCACATCAAACATGAGCAGAATCATCATTACCACCAGCATGGCAATTATTGCCGCCAGGACTTTAAACATGATGGCTTTTTTGGTTTTCATGCTAATTTACCAGAGTTTTACAGTCTGCAACAACATTCTGGGGAGTATTAATGCCTATAAAGTACAGATTATGGGAAGGGCCCCCCAAATACTCAAGCAATTCATCAGCTGCTGGAGGCTTAAAGGCATAAAAATAAGTGATATAATCTCTAGCAGGCTCAAATTTGTCAACTCCTATCTTATTAGTTGTTCCACCTGATGAAGTAAAATATTTTAGAAAAACCAGCTCAAAAAACTTTCCCTGCGATTTTACTAGATAGTCATAGTAATATATATCAGCCCCCGGCATTTTAGTTCCTTTTATATAATCCAAAAAACCTCCAAATTCTGTTTTTTTATCTACGCTGCTGTCAAACTCCATCTCAGAACATATTGTGCAAACTTTTTCAGAGCCTGCAAGTGGATTCTGTTCAAAGACATTGAATTTCCCTTCCCCCATCATATACCAGCACAGTCTCATCTCTTCAGCAACTGCTTTATTTACAGCATCATTGCTCAATTCTCTAAACTCGTATTTTGGGTCTTTTCTTCCGTTAATCTCGACCCCGTTATTGAAGAACTTGACCTGCCTTCTGGGGCATTCCAGTTTAATAGGGGAGCTTCCAATAAATTTGGTTTTTGCCTGCGCAAGAACACTCAGTCTGCAAATCTCAACATCGCTCCCTTTTCTGATGGTGCCTGCAAATATGTCAGTATATCCTATTAAGATGAAAAATACTATCAAAGCTAGAATCACAACTCCTAACAGTTTGATGTCTGCTTTTCTTCCTTCTGTCATGTTAGCGTTTTCTGATAAATAGATTTTATTATTACAATCAAAATTGCAAGAAATATCCCTATAACAATCAGATAAATCAATATGTTTGTGCCTTGGACATCCTCGGTAGCCTTTTTATTCCAGAATATTTTGATCCCTCTTTGAGCCATAAAACTATTCCTATAAAAACTAAAGAAATGAGTATATAAATATTATGCGGTTGATGAGTAGCACGCCAAAGGCGCAGCGCAATCTGTCCATTGGCCTCCGCACTTGCTGCTGTCTGCCGATACAGAAGATCTGCCTGACTGCTGAACCGTGCAAATCCTGCCTGGCGTCACTGTAGGGTTGGTGCATACGCACTCATAAGCCGTAGTCTCAGTCTGCTTAACCCCTTTGGAGAACAGCCCTATCCTTCCGGTAAATACTGCAAACAGCACAACTAAGACAGCTAATGCAATAGCAGCCACAATAATGACATTGATAGAAATTGATTGCCCTTTCTTATTCACCATTATAACCTCTTTCTAAACTATCTGTGTTATAAGTTATATTTAAAATTATCGAAAAATTAGCAGGCGAACCCTATTTTAGCGCATTTTTCAAGTCCTATTCCGCTGACTGCAACCCTATACTGAGTATGGGGTTGCAGTCAGCTCCATCTGGCCATGCCATGAATGCCTTGAGCATTCATCGGCATCCATGGCACAGACGGACTTGAAAAATGCGCAATCCTTTTTGTTTCCTGCTAATTTTCAGCTGCAAAGCTCAAGAACTACATGCACAGGCGGTGTTCCTGGAAGGATATACTCTTTGTATTTCTTATTGTTTCTGCAGCTATTCCCTCTTTTTATCTTGGGCGAATTGGGGTCGTTTGTATAGGCTGCAAAATAATAATTCTTATCCTTTTCAGGCTTATTTTCACTTGCAGTCCATTTCTCTATTGTAGCGGGAAAAATGCGCAGGATAACATCTTCTGCTGCTTTGCATGCTGTCTTTCCGGTGCAAACGGACGAAACAGCAGAAGAAGTCCCTTCAGAGCTGCACATTCTTATCAAATCCGACATTTTCATCTTCGGACAGCCCTGCTCGCTCACTTCTATGTTTATCAGCGTGTTTATCATGCCCGAAGCAAGCTCGCTCTCGGCAAAGCTCTTCCTCGTTTCACTGGGCTTTTTATTGAGGTACAGCACCACTACAAAAAGCGTTGCCATTATTATAATGACTATTACAATTGCCAGCCCGAAAAGCTCGAATTGTGACTTTTTCATCTTATATAGCTCGTGACCTCCAAAACTCCAAAGTTGTTTCTTTTGTCAATCGGGTCAAAAAGGATTATGGGAACATTGGTTTTTAGCCCAGGTGCCTCAGCAGTCGAAGGCTGGTAAATGGGATTGTCATAAACTACCCACTCGTCGGGGCTTGGATACACCTGTTTCACAACTATCTTGCTGAAGCCGAACAAGTCGAAATAGCCTGCCGAATCTTTTTTAATCTCTTCTTCGCACCAGAGTTTGCCGCAATTTGACGATATTTTTAGCTTTACCATATCCACGCAGTTCTCTTTGACAACGTTGTTCTCGCTGCACTGCAGCTCAGGCAGTGCGAGAAAATTCTGCACAACGCCTATGCTCCCTATATCCCTGAACTCCTCTGTCTGATCCTCAACTTCTCCCCTTAGCACATTGAAATACACAACAAACCCTATTATTGTTATCACAAAGAAAACTACCAAAACAGCAACAATTTCCCCGATTTGAAGCTGGGATTTTTTATAGGGCATTTCCATCAATTTCTGCACACCGCATAATTATTTGCGCTTTCGTAAGCTCTTTCTTAATCTACTATCCTAATTCAACAAAAATTTTAATAATTTTTAATTCCGTCGTTTTTCTTGCACAAAACTATAATGAAAAACGACAGCAGCATGCTTTTCACAAAATCTGCGGCTGTCCTTTCGTCATAAACAATGCTTAAAACAAAAGGGCGGAAATATAATTTTTATAATAGGTTTATTGTAATTTATCATTGAAATTATGTTTCATTGCAACAGATTTTAATATATCAATGGGCAGGATTTCTCCTGTAGTTCTTTATTTATTCCATTAAGCCTATTGCCGGCATCTATAATATTACTTATGCCGCCGGCGCTGAAATCTGAAATCCCGATTTTACCAAACCAATTTTGAGATTGTGATGCCGAATACATATCTTTGCATTGCGACAAAGAAGGAGTAGTCTGCGAATCACTATGTAATTTCTCCACGCGCTTGTTGTATATTGATGTAACTTTTTTTAGCCTGCTTAAAACATTGTTCATGCTGCATTTATACTGCTCTAAATCATCGCTATATATTGCACCGATTAGCGATTCCTTAATGTAGTTTGAGATCTTTTGAGGTTCAGCAGCAGAAGGAGACCACTCTTTATTTTTATTTTCAAAGAAATTTATTATGCCCTTGTCTTTATCTCTTATAATAATAACTTTAGTAACAGCGCCATTAGGCATATACTGGAAAACTAGTGGAACGGCACTCGGAAAATTATCTATGCCAGTAACTACCAACCTAACTTTAGCGTCGCCTTTATAAGTAATTTCCGTATATTTTTTATCGTCCACATCTGTCCTAACATTGCCAGCTTTAGTGGGATAATTGTAATAAAACGTGTCTTTATTAACCTCTTTTGGAATACTTTCATTAACTAATCTTGCAAATCTTCCAGAATCATCATTCAAATGAAAATCTCCTATAATGATATACCTCACATCCGGGCTTGTGACAAACAGCAGGTTGGCCACTCTGTAAGGGATGCTTAGGCTTGCAGTATGGGTAATCAGTTTAGAGCTTTTTATTTCACTGGGAGAGAACAGCACAAGGTTCTCATACTGCCTTGACGCGGACCCTAGGCTTATCCTGTTGCATTCTATCTTCACTTCCTCTTTCGGGACATTTACAATTCCAACTTGGCCTGCAGAGGACTGCGCGCTCGTGACAATCGCATCAATGGCATTTACAGTTGAGGATCTCGACAGTTCCTGCGAGACATCCCTCTGCCTTGCAGTAAACCCAAAAAACACGATAAGTATGACTGCGCCTATCACAAGGACGAATATCCAGTTGAACTGCATTTCAATGGCGGACCTTTTGTTTTTCATCAGGAAATCTCAACTCCGTCGCCCTTGCCCTTGATTTTTACCGTTATTCTGCCGCCCACAGCATCCAGGCAATAGACATCGTCAACAGGGTCATTTGCCACCATCATTTTTACAGGAACATTAAAGGAGTTTTTTACAGTATCATCTATAAGAAAAATATTTTTTATTTTTATTAAATTGCCGGGATTTGGCTGGGTTTCTGTCTGCACACTGTCTTTTAAGATGGCATCAACACTTGTGCTGGCTCCTATTGCTGTAATATCAAGAGCATCATAAGTCTCAACAAAACACACCTTTTTAATCCCTTCCGGCAGGCTGAATGCCTTCTCTTTCAGGCTTTCATATTGCGAAGCCATCTCCTCCATGGAATTTGTCAGGCCATTTTTGAATTTTAGGAATGAGACCTGAGAAGCCCTGCCCCTGAAGTTCACGATGGCATTGTAGCCGTAGACCAGTATTATCGAAACCAATACTAAAGTAAATATGTACACCAATGCCTGCCCGTAGACTTGAGCCTTCATTTTTGCCTTCGGGATTTTGATATCTTCCTGAGCTCCGAGAACGAGTCTTTTTTCTCCTTAACCCTGCCATCTTTTCCAATGCCTTTTAGCTTCTCAAACACATCCTCTTTTTTTCCGCCCTGTTTCGCGCCTTTTATGCTCGAAAGTTTCTGGAATACATCCTCTTTTTTCGCGGCTGGCTTCTTCTCGGCAGGCTTTTTCGGCTCCTGCTTCGCAGCTGTCTGGAATGGCTTGAAGGCTTCCTTGAACTCTTTCTCTCTGCTTCTGACTTTCTCAATGAATGCCGAATGGCCTTTTCTTCCAGTTTTTGGAGTATATTCCCGATAATCTTTTTGGGCAGCCCTCTGGGCGGCTGGCTCAGTTTTTTTGAGCCCTATTTTAGAAGCCGCTCCCGCCATCCCCTCTGCGCCGTATTTTTTATACAGCAGGAACCCCGTGCCTCCTGTCAGCAGCAGTATGCCTGATATGAGCATCACGACAAATGCAAATCTGGATTTGGGGAAGCTGTCCGGGTCAAGGGGATCGGTGCCTTTTTTTATCTCGTCCCCGTCGCTGAAGCCGTCCTTGTCTGTGTCTTTGAGCAGGGGATTCGTGCCTTTTTCGTATTCCTGGAGATTACTGAGCAGATCGTCGTCACTGTCGCTGCTGCAGTCATTCTCATTTGTGGGGTCTAATCCGTTCCTTATCTCCCATTCATCAGGGCAGCTATCCTTGTCCCTGTCCAAAAATTCAGGGGAAGCGGATTCAATGCATGCATTTTCCCTGCATTCAAGCCCCAGGCCGCAGTCAATGTCCTTGCTGCAGGATTTTCCCGCATCGCACGGCTTGCACACGCCTCCGCAGTCAGCATCAATTTCAGCGCCGTCCCTGATTTTATTCGCGCAGGTGTCCGGCTCCCTGCATTTTCCAAATTCGCAGTTTCCAGTTGAGCAGTCATCATTCCTGCTGCATATTTTGCCCATCCCGCACTTTCCGCAGCTGCCCCCGCAGTCTATATCGCTTTCAGCGCCATCCTTAACCTTGTCAGAGCACGAAGGAACAGAACATTTCTTGTTTGCATCGCAGTATCCGCTTTTGCAGCTTGAGTCATCCTCGCACGCAGTGCCTTCTCCGCAGTCCCCTCTCAAGCTGCAGGGGCTTGACGGGCACCCTCTGGTTCCAGGCACGCACGTCCTTAGGATGTCGCATTTCGAGCTGTCCACAGTTATCCCGTCGCTTGCCTTGCCCTGGCTTGAGGCATTGACCATATTGTAGGACTTTACGCTGAAATAATATGAAGTCCGGTTCTCCAGCTTGAGCCCTCTTATTATCTGCCACTTTCCGGCATTATCTTTCCTTGAATATTCATCATCGCTACCGTTCTTCACAGCCCTGTTTGTGGCCTTGTTTATTATTGAATACTCATAATTTTTGATTCCGGAATCCGGGTCATCCCCCAGCCATTTTACCCTTAGTTGGTTGGTATAGCAGGAATATTCCGGGCTTAATTCAAGGGCGCTTGTGTCGTCTGTATAGTTCATGGTCGGAGGAGTCCTGTCAACTGAAAATGTGACATCAGCGGTCTTCCTGTCCCTGCCGTCATTTTGGGTGCACACAACATTGAAAGTATATTTTCCCTGCTCCAGGCTTCCGCTCTCCTGGGGCATCTTGAAATTTACTCTGTGGCTGTAGCCGCTATCAGGAGATCCTATCTGGCTGTATGTGTTCTGGTCTGATCTTTTGTACAAACATCCAGCTTTCTTATTTGTCTGGATTGAGAAAAAAGGCGCTTCATCCGGCCCGAAAAACTCCTTTGTCCTTGTTTTCATTTCAAAAGGAAGGCCTGGATTGTAAGTTGCTGTAATTTCTTTTGTAATTGAAGGCAAGTCAACAAGATCGTAACAAACGATATAATACTTATTTTCGCCCTCTTTTGCCAGCGTTATGTAATCCTCATGCAGCCGGGATATGGAGTTACCAATAGGCTGCGCCGGATTTTGTGTCTCCCCATATTTGCATATTGTAAGCTCATCAGTCTTGACAATCAGCCTTGCAATCTTATCTGTATCTGCAACAGGCTCGGGAAAAGTATATACTTCCTCTATAACTGGAGCAGTCTCATCAACCCCTATGTCAAATACTGCCCTCCTGTCTTCCCCCTGCCCGTCATTATTGACATCGCAGCTTACATAAAGCTTGTGGACGCTTTGGTCGCCCTGCTTTATCATTTCAAAATTCTTTATTATATGGGTTTTTCTATTTGACTCATGAAAAGGCGACATTTGCATAAACGCATTATTCAGCTCAAAATCCCACCTGCAGTCCGCATTTTCAATAGTCTTTATTACTATATTAAATTTGTAAGTTTTGGAAATGCCGTACTTCGGCTCACCAAGCTGTATAAACTCCTGCACCGGCGGCGTCACTACTTTCGGCTCTACGGTAAAAGCAAAAATTTCAGTCCCGTCCTCCTTTTTGCCGCTTTCATCCTTGCAGCTTATCTCAAGCTTATGCTCCTTGAAGTCAAGGTTTCCTGGCCACTCATTGCTTGCCGTTTTCGGAGCCTCCAAAAATCTTGGATAGCTGTGCCTTTTCTTGTTTCCGTCGGAAACCGCAATTTTCCTTGTTCCGGGAGGGCTGTTCGGAAAATCGCCGTAGATTGTGCAGGAAGCGGAATCGGTGGTTTCAAAATACATTATAGGGGTTATATTTGTAGTTCTGCACCCCTGCGCGCAGTCTTTGAGGTCTTTGTCATAAATTCTTTTGCTGATTATGTTAACTCGTGGAGTCGTATCGACTTTCACTTCTATAAAGGCTGTTTTTTGCACCTCATTCCCCACCCTGTCATGGCACGATATTTCATATCTCGCATTTGCGCCCTGGCTGAACTTGACTAATTCCGAAACATGATTTTTCCTGAAGGCTGTGCTGGCATCATATCTTGTTTCACTTGCTTGGATAAAATCCAGATTTTTCCAATCGCCGCCTTCCCTGTACTTGCATCTTCCATCTTCATCGGTAGTCAATATAATTCTGGCTTCAGTAGGGTCATTGCCAATAATGAAGCTTTTTTTGTTCTCGCCCTCAGAAAAGGATTTTTCAGTGCCCCATGACAGGCCGAAGGCTCTTTGTATAACTGGCTTAACGGTGTCTATGGTTATTTTTAAGTCTGCAGAAGAAGGGTTGTTCAGCAAGTCTTTGCATCCTACTTTAAAATTTTCTTCCCTGTTCTCATTTAGATTATTGATGCTCAAAGAATGTTTTTTGTTGTCTGAATTCTGCAACACATTCATTTTTTCCGTTTTCTGTTCCGCGCCCTGCCTGAATTGTATATCACAATCTTTGGATTCCTCATCAGTCTCTATAACAAGGCTGAAAGGCTGTTTTCCAACAACTCCCCTGCTTTTGTCAATCAATCTGACTTCTGCAGTTTCTGATAATTCAATTATGGGACTTTTTGTATCCAGCTCGACTGTAAATGTATGGGCAAAATCCTGCGAATTTTTATTTCCCAAGGTGTCTGAGCACCTTATATAGTATGTTTTTTGCCCATTTGACAATCCTGTCAAGCTCCACGAATGCGTCTTGCCCTGCCCTGTTGTCGTTGACGCGGGCATAGTGTCATAAGCATTAGGGCTTGTGGAAGGCGCTGTCGAATATCTGCACGTTGCCTCTTCATCAGTGCCTGCTCTTAAAGTAGCTGACGGCGCTGTCACTTTTGCAACGGGCTCAGGGTTTATTATATTTGGAGCCTGGCTGTCAGTAGATGGCGGATTTTTGAATGCTATGGTCTTTTTCGCAGTTTTGCCGCTCCATGCTGCAGTTATCTCAGCATCTTCTACTACTGCAGAAGAGCGGAATTCAACGCTGCATGAAGACTGGGATGCAGTAGTTGTGCATTGGTTCTGAATCAGTGTTCCTTTAGTCGCTGTAAAATCAAAAGTCCCTGCAAAAGGGAATATTTTTCCTGCAGAATCTAAAAATGTAGCGGTAATTGCTGCTGTATCCTGCCCGTTCGCCGCCAATTCCAGCTTGCTTGACGAAATGGTTATTGACGATGGCTGGTTGGTGGAAGGAGGGGCACTTATCTGCACTGTGAATGTATGTTGAAAATCTTGAGTATTCTTAATACTGTTTGCATCTGAGCACCTTACATAATAGCTCTTTGACCCTTCAGTAAGCCCTGTCAAAGGCCACGAGTGGGAAATACTCTGCCCTGTTGTCGTTGACGCGGGCATAGTGTCATAAGCATTAGGGCTTGTGGAAGGCGCTGTCGAATACCTGCATGTTGCAGGCTCATCCGTAGTTACCTGCAAAGTTGCTGACGAAACTGTTATAGTGCCAATAGGCAAAGGATTCGTTATTGTAGGGGGCTGTGCGTCCTCAACAGGAGGACTCTCAAATTTCACAGTTATAGGCTGGCTTGTTATAGCAGAACTTCCGCTTCCGAACGATGCAGTTATTATTGCATCCTCTACTGCAGTTGAAGATTTAAGATCAACATAGCATGATGATTGGGCGGGTAATGTAGTGCATTGGCTAGCAAGCAATGTCCCTTTAGTTGCTGTAAATCCTATTGTGCCTGCAAATGGCAAAGGATTATTGGAGCTGTCAAGAAACGTCGCTGTTATTCTGGAAGTGCTTTGTCCGTCATTTGGCATTCCAGGTTTGCTGGAAACTAAGCGGAGTGCCGCTGGTTGTGTGGAAGTCTGCCCAGAAGCAACGCACTGGCTGCCCTGCACAACGGTTCCTTGAGGGCAAACAACAAAAGTCAAATCCCTCTCGACCATTCCGGTTATGCCTGCCTGTGCGGCAGAGCTGTAATTAGACAACACAAAAAAAACTGCCAAAAATAAAACTCTGAGTTTTCTCATTTTAAGTGCACGTTATTTTATATGTATAAGTTCCGTCTTTGGTCATCTGCCCGAGGAGTTTTGTGAATTTGTGCCTCCCTCTTTTTATATAATCCGGAGTTCTTGCAGGCTTGTCAAATTGCTTTTCTATATCATCTGCAGGAAGAGGAGACTGTTTTACAGAATAGGTGCATACAGCATTCTTTGTTGTTTCAATCTCAAGATTGACATTCGTCCCTAAAATATATGGTCCCGCGCTTATTGGGAATATCTCCAACGCGCCATTTCTTGCAGTCAACGGCAGGACTTTTTCAATTGTCCTGAATGCCCTATCTCTGCATATCAAGGTATATTCATAAGCTCCTGCCGCGGAAACAGCAACTTTTCCCTCTTCATTGTCAACTTTCATATTGGCGCTGCTTGCAGTCCTTTCAGTAGTCCCGTCTATCTTGACATATTCATACTCTTCGCTGTATCTCTCAAAAGGAACAGCATTGGCGCCGCCTTTGATATGGTATTTGCACACAACCGGCTTGTTGTTTGTTTTTGCAAGTATAGCGGCTTCGTAAGGCAGCTCTTCTATAGGATTTGGCATAATTTTTGTATTCTGCCCGTCAAAACTTAAATCGCTGTTGCTGTCAATGCCGACTATAAACCTCTTATCATTCTTATTGCCGAAACTGTCTTCACATTTGACATAGAATTCCCGTTCAGCATTTTCCGCCTGTATGTCATTGAAACTGTCTATTATATGATCAGAAGTTTCAGGCTGCTTAAACGCCTTGAATGTGCCTCTGGCTATTCCTTCTGCAACAGGCATTTTTCTGGTAAGGTCGTTCGTCGTTTGCAGCGGCCCGCTCATGTCTATTTGAGCGTTGAACTTGTACCCGCACACTGAAGGCTTGTCAGTTTTTATCAAAAGCTTCCTTGAAGGCATTTCTTTCGCAAACCACCCATATCTGGGCTCTTCCAAGAAAATGGACAGTTCATAAGCATCAAGGAAGAAGCCTACAGGGAAATCCTTTATGCTGCCGCTCAAGTCTTTGGCTTTGATCATGAGCTGATGAGGCCTGTCTTTCGGAGTGTCCTTCAGCTTTATGGAATTTGCCGCCTTTGTCCTGTATTTTCCGCTCTGCCCGCTTACAGGATCAAAATTATCTTTTATGTTGGAATTCCCGCCCCCCCCCACAAACGTCACGCTTTCAATGGTTTCAATGTTCTTATTGAATCCTATCTCTATAAAGAACTCAGAATCGTCAATGCCGGATTTTTTGACATCAGCAGGAGTCAATGTGGTGAATGAGGCCTGCTGCGCGGAAAGGCTGAGCTCCTTGTACTCTTTGTCAATAGTGGATATATCTTTTGCAGATCTCACATACCCAAGATTTAAGTCCTGCTCAACCACAACTTTAATGTCCTTGCTCGTTGTGCTCCTTGCATCATCTTTCGGCTCAGCTTCCACATGCAGTGTATATATTCCCAACGGAACATTTTTATCCTTAAATGAGATAATTTGCTGTGTCGGAACATCAACATTGCTAGGATCTTTGGCTGCCCTGATTTCAGAATTTTGGATGTCGCTTCCCTGTGCCGGCTTCAGAACAGCAGTTTTTATATTTGGAACTCTGTCAAACAATATCCGGATTTCCGGATTCCTGCTTGTAGTGTATAAATACCAAACATCCCGCGTCCCTTCTTTTATTACTCTCTTCTCTAAGCTGCCTATGTAGGCATTTGAAACGGTTATTGTGAGGGGAGTAGTTGGAGTATTCTTCAAGCCGCCGCAAGTCTGGCCGTTATTTATATTCCCCTGGGCTGTGCATCCTAAAGCAACAGGGCATACACATCCTGCAGAATTGGAGCATGCTGCAGCGCATGAAGTCATATCTATTCTGCTTGGAGTAGCGGCTTTAGCCTCGCATACATCCTTTCCAGCAGCGTCTTTTTTACTTTCAGCTATATTTGGATCGCAGAAATATTCGCATTTTACAGCGTAACTGCAGCTTGCAGCCAGCGTTGCATCAGTATTTTTATCAAGACCCTTATCGGTGCCGGTGCACACGCTTGTATATGGCGGTATCTTTGTGCATCCAAAGATATTTACAGTCACACTTAACGAAGGCTCAATCTTAGCGCCGCGAGCGCCGTCACTCTTTTTCTCGTAAACATCAATTGAGCATGCTCCGGCAGTTTTTCCCTTCAAACTAAAACCGGTATCAGTAGGAGTTGAAGTGGAAGGAATCTCGCAATTTCCAAATACGGAAAAAATAAACTTATTATATCCTCCTGAGCCTGTATATTGCACCTCGCAGGCTTTCAGCTCGTCTACTGCAATTGTGCTGCAGTCGTAGCCGGATTTGAATGAAATGCCTGATTTTTTGACATCAATATCCAAAATTAAAGAGGATTTTACTTCTTTAAACCTGTCATCGCAGGATACATGGTATTCTCCTTTTTGGAATGGTATGGTCCCGGAATCATGCAAAAATCCAACTCCAGTATCTCTATATTTTGGATCTGTAATTCTCTCTATTATTTGGAAAGGAGTTTTTCCTTCAACGGCTTTTCCATGATGGCATGTAATATCCTTATTTGTCTTAAGGACTATTTTTTCACTTGCAGTGTCGCCCGACGAATACAGCACTATGGAGTACTTACTGTCCGATGTTTTCGTTGCAGCAGGACTGATTATTCCTATTATTAAATTTCTTTCCTTTTCCCCAAATATCTTGAATTTTATATCTTTAGTATTTGGTATTTCCGCCCTGCTTTTGCACTCTATCCTTAGCTTATGCTCAGCATTATCCTTTATGCTGTTTAAATCAACATCTTTCTGATAACTGGATTTAAACCCGCTAATATCCTCTTTGTCATTCAAAGAAATTTTTGGGCTGAATATCTCCACTCCTTTATCAACCAAACTGATGCTATAGCTGCAAAGCGTCTTTTGAGGATTTATCGTGGTTTCTCTTTCGGTATCCATCTGCTTTAAGATAATCCACTTGCTTCCAGATACAGCATAAATGCCCCGCTCCGCTTCACTGCCTTCCAAATATTCATCAGGAAACACTTTCTTGAGAACTATAACCGGCTTTTTAGTGTCGTAACCGACCATATATTTTTGCTCAGCCCTGTTTCCATTGCTTACGCATGCGACACTCAGTTCTACTTCTTCGCCGTCTGCTATTGATAATGGGGCTAGCTTGCTCCTGAATCCGCGCAGGATATGCAATATGCTGCCTGTTTCATCAAATTTCCTGCCGTTAATTTCTTTCTTTGCTACGGACCATTGGCACTCTGCGCTGTTCTCAGTCTCTATAACTACATCAAACACTTCTTTGCCGGAAATTCCGTATTTCGGGCTCACTAGCCTGATTCCGGTGGCATCCAGAGCTTTGCTGTCAACTACAAAACTGGCTTCTTTCTGCTCTATCTCACTTCCGCCTTCTTTTAATTTTAGGTCAACAAAATCCTTTGCTTTTACAACAATCTTGTAATCTCCGTCTTCCTGCAATTGCAGGATTTTTGTTATTTCAACCCTTCCTTTATCTGCAGTATTCACTTCTCCAAAAAATCCTTTCAATTCAGATTGTTTGGCCTTTTCAGTGCTGCCTGCGATTGGCAGTTCCAGATCGACCTTTTTGTAGCCAACAGTTGAATCTTCTTTTATGTATGCCTTGTGTACTTCAACGCTCTCCAGCAGTATTCCGCTTGTTTCAGTAAAGTTTAGTGTTACAGGCAGCGGAGCTTTAACAGCAACACCATCCTTCAATTCTGTTAGTCCGCTATGGACCCTGAGATTGGGATTGCTCTGGTCGATAATAACTCCCTGTGGGCAGCTGGAATCTTTCGGGCAGTCCATCCGCAGGTTTCCTCTTTTGACAGAGAGCTCTAGCGAATAATCCCCAGCACTTGAAATCACCTGCGGAGGAGTCAGTCTTACTGCATCATTTTTTCCAGCTATAATATCGGAACTTAATGATATTGGATTAGCCGCAGCTTTTTCCTTAATCTTGGCGCTGCCTGGCACAATGCCGTCTCCTGCAGAATTAATAGGCGCTGTGAATTCAGCAGTGAAATAGTCAACTTTCCTTGCATATAACTTGCTGTTTATCGCCGCCCTGCCATCAAGTTTGCTTCCGTCAAAAACCTTCATGCCACCTGGCTTGATTCTTGGCACTCCTGAGCCGCTGCCCCAAAGCTCGAGCTTGTTTATCTTTATTATTTTAACAGGCTGTCCGTTATTAATCTCTGTAACCTCTTTCTCAAGAGGCTCTACATTATTGGCAGGATCCTGCGTGTAATACCATATCTCATTCGGCTTGTTATCTTCAAGGCGGAACATCAAATTGCCGCCTCCTCTGAACTCTCTAAATATGTTTATCCCTGCAAAACCCAGATTTCTTGACCTTGTGAACTCGCTCCATGCAGGGCTGCCATGTTTGCTGGATTGGCACTTGGTCTCTCCCGGCTTTTGCAGGCATAGGTATGTCTTATAGTTTTCATTGTATAACATCTTTGTTTCATCCGGAAAATTAGCTGGCTGGTTTATTTTGCTTTCAGCCTCTGTCAAAGTTTTCTTATCTAGGACATCTATCCCAATCTCATTAGCCTTTCCTTCAGCATCCATCTTTAAGGTTAATTTTGTAGTAGGCGGAAACCTGTCCAAATTGCAGCTCACTTTGTCGGAAGGGCCCAAAACATTGCCTTTATGGTCAACTGCGCAGTCATCCTCATTTCTGTCATCCGCATCTTTTATGCAGCCGCTTGCTGTTTTTTTGCATACCTTTATGCCGCACGGGTCTTTCTTATCATTCCGGGCATCATTTACTTTGTTGCCATTCAACAGCACGTCTCCTGTCGGGCATTCTTCGTTTACTTTATAGTCTCCGCACGATATTTCCCCGCACTGTTTTGATAATCCTTCCTTATAGTAGCACCTGTACTTGTCAGTAGAAAGAAGGCTGGATTTTTGCGGAGTGCATGCATCAAAGATAGAGCTGAAGAAATCTGAGCTTCCTATTTTTACATTCTTTGAGTCTTTAGTTCCGCTCTCGCCGCACCATTTGCAGTTCGATTCCTCCTTATTGGCGCAAACTCCCCGATTCAGCATCCCGCCAGCCTTTTTCCATTCGCATACAGGAGAGGCAGCGCCCTTTTTTACGCCGCATGGATCCCTGTTGCACGTGCTCTCAGATTTATAGTCATAGCATGAAGCAGGCGTGCCGTCTTCAGTGATGCAGCTGAAGCAGGAATTGGCTATGGTCTTCGAATTATCATAAAAGCAGAAAGTGGGGTTGCCTCCTTTCCTTTCGCATTTGTCCTGAACATGATACAGTCCAAAAGGATCCGAGTCTGCAACATCGCACTTTATCTCTATGCATTTTGCTTCACCGCTTTCAATCACGCACTTTTTTTTGGCGCCGCAGTCAGTGCCGGCTTTTTCATTAGGAACTTTATTCTGGCAGATATATCCTTTATTATTTTCGCAAAATTGGTAGTTTTCATTTTTTCCGGCGCATTTCACGTTTCCTGTGCTTACAGTAACCTCATTGGATTTTAGCGGCGTTGCCGCAGACGGCGGGTTATACCATTCAACATAATAAATATAGGATTCATCAAACTTTACATTCCTGTCAGTATACTCAAATATTCCGGGACCGTCTGCAATTGGCTCATCAGAGCTTTTGTGCTTCTTTTTTAATTTGTATACTCCTTCTTTTGAGCACAGATTTGACCACGATAATTTGATAAATGGGCCGCTTAATATTTCATATTTTAAAGTGCCGCCGATCGGAACAAATTTTGGGTCGCTACATTTTACCTGAGT
Source organism: uncultured Methanosarcinales archaeon (assembly GCA_964454865.1). Taxonomy (GTDB): domain Archaea; phylum Nanobdellota; class Nanobdellia; order Woesearchaeales; family GW2011-AR4; genus JACOZO01. The sequence continues at coordinate 18,421 of CAYVTQ010000005.1, read as the reverse complement.
TTCTTTGCATGGCAGCTTTCCGTCCTCTGTTTCATCCAGCGCATTCTCGCAGTCAGCATCATTCAAATTTGCGCACTGATCCTTGTCATCATCTACGGGAGCATTCTTGTCATCAAAATTATTGCATTGTGGCTGCTGCCCTGCCTTCAGGCAGTCAATTTCATTCTTTATATTAGGATCTACAGATTCCTTCGGGCAGGAAGGGCTGTAGGCCCATGCTGACACTACTCTGCCAGAAGAGGTGGTTTTGCAGCACACCTTTTTGCATTCAGGCACCTTATCCTCTTCATCGCAGGCGGCATTTGGCTTGAACATCTTGCTGGCACAATCAGCATCTGTTCCGCAGCATTCGCTTTGAGTAAGCAGGCTGCTGGGATTGCAAAAAACCTCCCTGTCAAACTTCGGATTTAGGCAGCATCCTCTCTCCTCTGCAGAAATACTGCCTGCAAAAATAAGAAACACAGCGATTAATGGAATATATCTTGAGGCTTTCATTTTGAGCAATCCTCTCCTTTCTCCCTTACTTTTATCATCTGCCAGTCCTCTAATCCTCCTGAATCAGGGCTGCCGTCGTTGTCTTTGTCCTCAATGGCGTTGAGCCTTATTTCAGTAGGAGAAACAACGCTGGTGTCTAGCGGCTCTTTGCTTTTCTTCAAAATCTGTCCTATAACCCTATCCTCATCAGGGTCAATAACAATTCCCAGCTCCATTAGGCATTGGGCAATTCCGCCGTTGCAGCAATTTCCGCCGGAAGGGCAGGGATAACTTTTCTCAATATATTCAATTACATCCTTTTCCTCAATTTTTTCCCCTTTATTCTTTATCAGGCACTTGCCGTCATCAAAAAAATGGAATAATGCAGGACCCCTGTTTCTTCTTGCAAACCGGAATTCATAGGCATTGCCGTCAATCTTCGATTCATCTTTAACATCTGTAAGAGTCACAATCTCATTGCCATTGAAGGAATTTCTGGCTGCAATCCCAAAATCATTCTCATTCAACGGAAGCTCAAAACCTATATCCAGCCTGTCCCTTTCTATGATGCTTTTAGCGGTGTAGTATATGTCACCAAGCCTCACATTAAGTATTGTTGAAAACTCGCTGAAATGCTCTTTTTCATTTGCTCCTATTCCAACGTCCATCGGAAAGTTTAATATCACTCTTACATCCCTATTGCTAATAATGGCATTTGCAGAAACATCTTCTTTTTTTAAATTAATTTTATAGCCTCTGCTTTCAAAATCTTCGAATTTTGCGCAGTCAAATATTCTTGTTTCAATAAATTTTTTCAGCATGGAATCTATGCCCTGCTGCCCCACGGCTCCAAACCCGGAATTCTCGCTTTTTAGTATGATCAAATATTCATCTCCAAATAAACCATTAAATTTTGGAGTAGTTTTCTGATTATCATTATCTTTATAAGGAAATCTTTTTGAAGGGTAATAATTATTTCCTGTAGTAGCATCTTGATATTCTTTAGAATAGTAGTATGTGTCTTGATCTCCTAGTTGTCTGAGGGCTCCCCCTCCACCACCTGGACATTTAGGGCTGATGGGTGCAGACTCAGAGCATATGGGTACCTCAAGCCCATAAGGAATATAGCAGTCAAAATCCCTATTATACCCTTTATGGCACTTTTCTGCAAATATATATCTCCTGTTCTCTGCAGAGCCATAGTTCCTATACAATCCTCCTTGGCTTTCATAAATCCTGCCGGTCTGCTTTCCAAGCAGTATGATGCCGTCTTTGGCAGTCCTTTCAAGGCATTGCTGCACAAATTCCCTTACAGGCTGAACATCCTTCAGAACCTCACCTTCAACTTCCGCGCCAAGCTTTTTCCTTGCAGAGCTCCTGGAAACAAAATAAAACACGGAGAATATAACTATTATGGCCACTACAATTGCCATTATCAATGTTATTTGCGACCTCTTTTTCAGTTTCATTTTAGCTACCAGTCATTTTTCCATAATCCTGCGATAACATGAAAAAATCCTCATTATCTACAATTCCGCTGTTGTCAAGGTCAAATTTAGGCTGCCAACTACTATCCAATTTAATCTGACAGGATTTTTTGCTTGATAATTGCCAAACATTCCCCTCCTGATATATCTCTACACTCTGGCAGGCGCCATACTTCAGCTTAGAGCATGCGTCACTTCCGCTATACCCCAAAGGCATAATTGTATAATAGAAGTTAGGCTTGGTCTGAGCTATACCGCAAAGAGTCCTATAAGATAATTTTTCTGTTTCATAATTTTTATTTGAGCATTCGCTTTGATATATGGAGGTCCACAAATTTAATTTTTGGTCGAAATAGGATATATCTGCGCATGCCTCATAATCTTTGATTTTTGAGCATGCCTCATTTCCTGAAAGCAATAAAACATCCCTGGACCATAATAATTCAGAAGGTATTAATGTGTATAATGACCTGCTAATTGTATCCATACCTGATGGAGGGCTGCAAACTGCCCTATAATAAGTCCGATAATCTGGATCGGAAACTTTTTTTCCAAATTTTGAATTAAATAATCTATAATCCCCATCATCTATTTTTCCATCATCATTGAAGTCGGCTTCTTTCTTTGCAGCGGGCTGCAATCCGCCAGTTTGGGCCAATTGATTTTGAACATTTAGGGACTCAGAGCTTAAATGCCGCAGATTGGCTGTTAAATCTGCAAATATAGTTGATACTCTCTCCGGATTGCTTTGGGGGAATGGGTCAGTCCCATAAATAGTCTTTTTAGCAAGATTGCAGAAAAGCCATTCATTTCCTGTTATCTTATTTTCTGCATCTGCATTGGCTAACTGGCAGATATCCTCAGTGCCTTCATATTCATATCTGGCACCGACACTGGCTCCAGAAGTGAAGCCATAAATTCTTTTATTTCCTGATTTTGATAAATATATCCTGCTATATTTAACATCCTCCGGCTTGGCATTAAACTCTTCAAGGATGGGCTTCATTGGCTGTACTATAAGATTTTCCGGATCATTATAAACAAGGTTCACAAAAGCAAAAGCCTCATCCCCTATATTTTCATTCAACGAGATGCCTTTTTTATTGTATATGATTGAATTTATTAAGGGATTATACCAAAGCGTTTTACCTTTTGGGATGCATTCACTAAAAACACCCTCTTTCCAGTCGGGCTTTGGCGAGCAGTCTGCATCAGTGCCAAAAGCATTTTTGATGGCAGTTTTAATGCTTTGATCGCTTATTTGGGACTTAAGCGCAATTCCGACAGTGACGCTGCCAGTCTGGTTGATTAGGCATATATTGTCTGCAATGGCTTTAACATCACTTAATGGTGACTGTGAGTTTAAAGCCTTCCATCCTTCATCACAATACATCATAAAGTCATAATCTCCTGCATGCTTCAACAGCCTTGCTGCAGTTATTTTAGCTCTTGACTGCCATTCCCCGGCAACGCAGAAATTGGCATCTTTGCCGTAGCTTCCTGCGCCATAATACGACTGAATCTGTTTCAAACACTGGGGATTCTTATTGGGATCATCATTCCCATTATCTTCAAATTTTCCCTGCGGGTTGACAAGGCACATGTCATTGCTTGGGCAATAGCCCTGCCCTGCCACCAGCCCTTTTTTAAGCTGCAGTTCAACCCACTTGCCATTTATGCATCTCATCTCTTTTCCCAAGGGATTGTCTACAGCAGGCTGCTGCCCATACTGGTTATTTACGCAGCCACTGCCGTCCCAGCACTGCTCATTCTTGACACAGCACTCTTTATTTTCAGGGTCAGAATGTGAAGGGCTAAGATCATATTCTTTTTCCTTGAAGCCTGATAGCAACTCCCAATTTTTCTTATTATAGCATAAAAAGCAGTCTAGGTCGCTATTGGCGCATTTGTCTTTATTCTTGCTGCACGGATTTTTTAATGCCGCAAGCTGCTCGTTTTTGTGAGAATCTAAAATACCCTGCACTTCTGCTTTCGACTGCTCAGGAACGCATCCTAAAAATGCTCCTTTATTGCTAAGGAAAAAATTTTTGTATTTTTCTTCAATTTGCTCCACAATCTTGGCGCTTTCCTTAAACTTGCTGTCCCAGCACCCTCCAGTTTTGCTGCCCTGAGGCCTCCCTTCGGCATTGTCAGGATCATTGTAATATTCATGCGGATCATCAGGCGCAGGCTCCCCGCAGCATTTTGTGCCGGTCCAGGCTGCAATAGTTTTGCCGTATTTGTCTTTCAGGGCTTCACATGCTTTTTTTGCCTCCATATACCTATCTCCTATATTATCAGCAGATTCAGGATCTAATTCAGTGATGAATATGCCGGTCTCCTTTCTTTGCTCTCCATTCTGCGCTTGTTCCGTGCAGTAATAGTTTCTGCCTCCTTTAGTAATATTCTGCCCCGTGATAAGCTTGTCTTTCTCATCAACATAATCCACTCTGCAGTTGTCAGTTTTTTCGCCGCAGCATATCTTGACAACAGGCTCATCGCCTTCTTTAGCGCATAAAAAGTGCTTGCTGATTTTGGGAATAAACAAATCGCCAGCTACTGTCTGCCCAGTAGAATTTTTGAAATTATCACCATCGCATTTGAGCCATTCTTTGCCATAGGCGATATAAGGAGTTGTTTTTGCGCCCGTCGAATAAAACACTTTGCCATGATTGGATTCAGAAGCCGTCTCCCATCTTCCATGGACTGCCCTGCCTTTATTGATATAACACAATTTATCCCCATTTGCACTATCTAAATCTATAAATCCGCCGTCTTCATTGTCATCTCCGCAGCATTTGTTAGGATATTGGGGAGGATTTTTAATGTCGAAATCATAGCCGTAATCAAACCTGCTAAAACTAAAAAATTGCCTTATTTTCTCGCTGCCAAACTTCACTTCTGACTTATATAATCCGTCATATCTGCAAACCTGGCCATTAAATCTGGTCAAAGTTTCGGAAGAAGAGTGATAGTCCGGTTCGCAGGCAGCACAATTTATCCCAGGTTCACAGGTATCTTTGTCAAATTCTTGTTTGTAGCAATCCTCATCAGCGCAGTCTATCTTTTTATCGCCGTCATCATCTACCCTGTTGCTGCAGTCTTCAAAAGGCACCCACTCCCCCGCGCCAAAAACTATATTGTCTTGGCCAATCACACATTCATATTTCTTGCCGCCGGCTGTTATTTTTGCACCATGCTGGTTGCATAAGTACCATCTTATATCTCCATTTTCATTGGAACACAAAATGTCCCCTCTTGGCCTGAATTCCTTCCTGTTTCTGGCTAAGCCGCAGTTTCCATTAGCACCCAAATCATCGCATTTACTTTCACTCACTTGCCTAAAACTCTGTGATGGAATCTGGCAAGCTTCCCCTCCCGGCTTATCAGAAATCCTCTCACAATCTACATAACTTCCGGAATTGCCATCAATAATGTCCCTTCCCTTGACTTTTATCAAGGATCCAAACTTGAACTGCGCCACTGCATGATGGTTTTTTCCGCCCCAGTCATTTTCCTCTTCTAAATATATCTCACAATTATCATCCGGCGTACGATAGTTTTTATCATTCCATAAGAATCTGATAAGTTCGCCATCCTCATCATTACTGTCTAATTTTATAAATAATGATTTGCCCGATGACAACAGCCCGCCTGAAGGGGGCTGTCCGGGAGGTGGTGCGGTTCCAGGTCCGCTCCAGACAATATTATCATCAATATTAGCGTTCCTTCTTTCTACTTCATCCGGGGTCAATTGCCCCTCGATAACTGTCTGAAAACCAGTTATGTCTGCTACAACATTTGGGGCTGGCATGGAATTTCCAATATACATTTTCATGTCATAAGTCTTAATTTCATAATCCCCTGTACTAAGGTCAGTAATCCTTTGTTTGCCGCTTCTTTGAGCGGATGAAAAAACTTCAATACGATCAGAACCATCGACAAGGCTTACTGTCATTTTTGGTTTTGCAATGTTGGAATTCCATTCAACGTCCATAAAAGAGGTTTCTCCAAGATCAACCTTCTTGCTCACAGTCCCGCTTTCAGTGCCGTCTATAATTATCTTAGCCCATCTCTCAACGCTGAAGCTTCCGTCAATTCCCCCTTTGCATCCGTTGCTGTCTTCTCCGTTTATGTGCACTATATAGTCCCCTGCAATCGTGTCTTCTGTAATGTCAAAATCGTAGATATAATCATTGTCATTAGTCGTATCTCTTCTTGTCGCCATGCCTACAAGAGAAGTTGTACCTCTCTTGGTAATGCTGACATCAGGATTCTTTGAAAGAAGCCTGTCGCTTTGAAATTGAATTAAAATCTTGCCAACGCCGGTATGTGCAGGAGTTATTGTTGGGATAGTTATCTTAGGATTAGACGCGCATTCAGTAGAGTCTAGAGCGCATAAAGGATACTTGTCGGACCAAGGGTCTTTAAGATTTGGCTCCCTATTTGAATTCTCCTTGTCCAATGCAGTGCATGTTGCCGCAATCAAGGTATTTTTTGGAGCGTCAAGAATCACTTCATCACTTTCAAACACATCATTGCCTACATGACGCAGCTGCACTCCTCTTAAAAATACGGGCCCCCCCTCATTCCAAGACTTGCCATTGCAATTGATGTCCTTGCAAGTCCCAAGCCACCCATAGACTTTCAGGCTGCTTGCGCTTTCTTTAGCCCCCTTATAATCATTATCAACTGCCTTGCACTGAAGCTTTACTTTCTGCCCGCTTTTGCACGAAGGCGGACTGATTCCGAACTCAGGTATTTCAGGTTTTGGATTTACTCTTATATCTGTTTTTACGGCATTTGATATGGCGCCTTTGTCATCGGACACTTTTAAGGCAAGCGGAAAAGTTCCCGCTTTACTGCATACTGCGGCGGTATCTTTTAAGTTTCCAACCTGGCAATCAGAAGATTCCCATAGGTAAGTTAATGGGCCATTCTCAGAGTCGCTCCCGCTTCCGGAAATTTTTATTTCCTCACCATTATTTCCGAAATAGGGGCCTCCTGCAGTAGTAGCAACAGGAGGGTCATTGACAGGTTTAATTGCTATCGTGACTAAGGCAGAAGCGCTTTCTGCAGTGCCGTCATTCACGCTGAATGTGAACCCATCCTGTCCGTTAAAGTTTGTGAATGGTCTGTATGTTACTGTTCCGGCATGCTTATCAAAATTAATAATCACACCATTAGAGGGATTTGACACTGAATATGTCAGCCTGTTTTGGTCATCATCATTCCCGGTCAAAGTAATTATTACAGGTGTATCTTCATTTGTTGAAACAGACTGCGAATTGGCACTCGGAGCACGATTTGTATTGCCTACAGATATAGCTACATCCTCATAAGTCTTATCAAAACCATCAGTTACCTCAAATCTGGCATTGTAATTTCCAGACTGCGCAAAAGAAGGCGTCCATGCAAATATTTGTGTGGAAGGATTAAAAGAAGCCCCTTGCGGAAGCGTTGAAGTTGAAAATGCCAGCTGGCTGCCTTCAGCGTCTGCAGCGGAAACAGTAAACTGCAGCTTCTGGTTTTCATTTATAGATTTGCTCCCAATCTGCCTTAAGACAGGCTTTCTGTTTGATATTTGTGTCTCAGCAGAAGATTCTCCGCTGTAAAGCGCGCCATCGTAAGCCCTAGCATAAGCCTTAATTTTTGATCCGATAGGGCAATTTACGGCATTGCAGGCATATTGGTTATTGCTGCTCCAGTCCCTTAGCAGATCATTGCCTCTCATGAATCTATAAGAGTAAGTTATCTGAATCTTTTCAGGGTCAATGGAGTCTTTTGCGACAGCTGTCAACGTAGAGTCAATATAATAAGTCTGTTCTTGGAACGAAACAAAAGGATTAGTTGGAGCGCCGTTAGCCAGTATTGCAATTGTTCTTGTATATTCCTGGCCTCCAAGTGATATTTTAGAAGTACATTGCCCTGGGCTTACTCCTATCACGCCAAATGCAACTGGAGTAATTTTTCTGACATTGCATATATCCTTTTTTTCCGTTGTAAAAATCCAGTTGCCTCCTACATTTCCGGGAATGTAGAAAGTCTTTGCTTCCCCTACTCTTACCTGTCCTTCTGCAGTGTTAGGATCCGGCTCAAGCGGTATTGGAATGGTATCCGCCAGCCTGCCGCTTTGGCATGAGCCAAAATCAAGGGCAAAGGCAAAAAAATCGTCTATATCCACCCTTCCGTCTTTATCAATATCATAAACCGATAATGAGTTTGTAGTGTCAAACACATCCTCTAAACTTTTAAAATCCTTCATATCGACGCAATTATTCCTGTCAAAATCTCCCCTGCAATAGGTTCTTGTGCTAATTGTTCCGCCGAATCCGTTGCTGCAGGTTCCCGGCTGCCAGCCGTCTACACAATTCCCCGACCATACAAAATTTCCCTGGCAGGAAGGTGTTTGGCAATTTCCATTTGAGCATACTTTGCCTGTTGCTGTACAGTCCTCATAGAAGAGAGCATATCCGCATTGGGGACGTTCGCTTGACAGTGAGCATGCCCCGGTGCCCGAGTAATAATATCTGAAATTGATATTGTTTCCAGAGCCGCAATACGATGTTGGAGGTGTATTGCATAAAACTCCAAAACAAAGGTTTCTGTTAGAGTAGCAGCTCGCCGCAACACTATTTGCGCTGCATGTCCATGCCCATTGTGTAGTTGTAGTAGCTACAGCCGAAGCAATCCCTGAGCTGCATAAAATAGAGCCTGAAGGTTGCGTATCTCGCGTCTGCTCATGGGCAGTGCCGCATCTGCCAATCTCCAGTTGGGGCGCTGAGCATGAAGCAGCAACTGCCCCTGTTCCCTGTCCTGAGCACGTCCAGCTCCATGGGCCTGCTCCGGAAACAGCAGAAGCTCTTCCTCTATTGCATAGATTTGCTGAAGGTACCGATGAAGTTGCCGCACCATTAGCGGAACCGCATTCACCATTCACAGGCGCGGTGCATGTCGCATCGCTTCCGCCGTTTGAACCCCTGCAGAACCATACCCATATTGTTGAGATTGTCCCGCCCAAAACACCGCTGGCAGTTCCTGCGCTGCATAATATTCTGCCTGATGTTGGCGGGGAAGAGCTTGTTGCGAAGTTATTGGATGTGCCGCATGCGCCGTTTATTGGGATGCTGCCGGCGCACCACGTTCCGCACTGCCCTACACTGTTTGCAGGCGCCAGCGTACATGGAACATCAAACTCGCTTCCTCCCGGAGCGCCTAGAGGCCCTGCACCCTTGCCTACAGAAAATGGCTGGTCGCTCCATTTGTTGTTGTAAGAGCATGTTTTCCCTAGTCTCGCGCATACAGCAGAACACTTTTCTCCTATTGCTCTATTAATACAGGTTTCGCCACTGCCGCATGGCGTTCCTCCTGCTGAAGATGGGGGTTGGGTAGGCGGTTGCTGCGTTTGTGGAGGCGTTTGAGGTTGTGCAGAAGGGCAAGCCCCGCAGTCCTGAGAGCAAGTTCCGCACGTCTCGCCGCCGTTGCAGCTTCCGTCTCCGCAGCGCGGTGCTGGAGGCTGTGGAGCCTGGCATCCTGTAGCTGTGCATACCTCACTGGATGAACAGCGTGCTGATGTTATAAACCAACATCTCCGATTTGAAGATGTTCTCATGCAGTCTGCATCGCCGCGCGTTTCTCTTGTAGGATAATTGCATCCATAAGCGGAAAGTGTTGGCTGCGTTACGCCAGCATTGGGTAGTCCGCTGCAAAATCCGCCGTCGTAGTCAGAACATAAGGCTGCAAAAGCATTTGAAGAGAGGATTATAAACATCAATGTAGATAGGGCTAAAATTATGCTTATGCCTATACCTCCGATTAATACTCCACCTCTTTTTTTAAAATTCATTTTCTGATCTTGTCCTTATCCACCTTTTCCCGAATTGCCTCGTTAATGTATTGAATGAGCGTTTTATTCTGTAAAAGAGAATTAAGCTTAGCTTTTTTATGAAGTTCAGTCTCTACCTCTATGTTTATTCTAGGCATTGGCAATAACTTAACTAACTTATTTCAATTATTAAATTAAGTATACTTATTTATATACTGTTATATATCTAACTTATTTAGTCCTATATAAACCTTTCTTTTTACAGCACATAATACAGTATAACCGGCATCAGCAGGCACCCCATAAGATTGGACCTGTTGACATTGAGCAGGGCAGGTATTATCCCTATTGAAGTCGACACTGCCAGAATCAGTAGCCCTACAAAGCCCGAGAAATAGAAAACAAGCCCTGCGACAAAGATTATTATCAGGATGCTGACCAACTTGTAATTGATCTTATTGATAACTCTTGAAAAAGCCCGACTGACTTTTAATGTGAATAAGGTTGCAATTCCCCCTGCAAGGAGAGCTATTGCGAGGAATAATATTAGGATGTTCAAGTCTATGGTTTGCAGCAGTTTCTGCACGACGACTATTGAGCCGTTTCGGGCTTTTTCTATGGTAAATAACGTGACAAGCGACATTATCATTGAAACAGTGTTGATGCCCCCTACCATTATCAGGAAAGAGTGCATATTGGTTTTCCCGGTCAATTGGCTCCCCAGCACAGCGGCCTGCGCAGGGCCCAGCCCCGGAAATATCGAGACAAGCGACCCTGAAAATATGCTGCTTCCGACGGATTTTGCCAAATCCTTTTTGCTTACCTCAATCATGTCTGTGTCCCTCTGCTTTGGCAGCGATGTTTTTTCAGACAGGCTCATCAGCAGCATGCTTATCCCGAATAGTCCTGAAAGCATCGGCAGCAGAGGGTCTTTTAAATTCGGAATTCCGAAGACTATTATGCCGAAAATGCCAGAAATCAGATAAGTAAACAAGCTCCAGAATCTCAGGTTCCAGTCATCATTTTTTAAAATCATGTAGGCAATTATGGCTATCAAAATCCACCCTACAAAATCCTTCACATTGTCAAAAATAAGGGGGACAGATATAATCAGCAGAGGCACAAGCAGCACGCTGAAAATCAGCGCCAGCAGGCTTCCAATCACCGTGAGCTTTACGGCCTCGTGACCCATCCCGTCAAGCAGCATCCTGTGTCCCGGAAGCACTGATAATGCAGTGTCGTCAGCCGGCGCCCCAAGGTACACAGACGACACAAAATCAGCGAATGTATGGGTTATTGACATGGCTATTATGAAAGATGCAATCGCCACAATGCTTGTGTAGCCTATAAGCATGGGCGAAATTCCGAATAATATGACTGCGACAAGATTTATGTGCAGCCCGGGGGTCAGTCCAGTTATCACTCCGGCAATGCACCCCAGTATAATAAAAAATACCAGCTCTATCAGCATTATCTCACAACCCTGATCCTGTTTGCTATTATCTCTTCCTTCCCTTCGAACTCCTGTATTTCTCCTATGACTTCAACAAAATCCCCTTCAGTCAGATTCAGCCCGCCTTTTCCGAACAACACGACGGTGGAAGGCACAGCCTGCTCTATTTCCATAAAGGCTGCGCTGTCGCTTTTTCTCACGCTCTTGACAATGCCTTTCAGCTTCACATCATCGCCTATATTGGAGTTTATCCTGGCGGTATAATCCTTCACCTCGATCCTGCCAGAGATCAGATATAGCGCAACCAATCCAATCAAAGAAAAAATCATTGCAATCTTCATTATTGAGGACTCTTTCACAACGCCCGGGAAATTGGCAAGATTTATTAATATTCTTCCTTTTTATAAGGGAATGGTTCAAGATTACATTCAGTTCCCGCAGCCTCAGCAAAGCCAGCCAAGGATCCTGAAGCCCAACATGAAAAAGATATACATTAATGACATATTCAAAATACTTGGATCTGTTTTATTCATAGCGCTCCTGCTGCTTGTTATAAACAGCACAGGCAGCCTCGCATTTTTTCTTGACATATTCAGCGCATTTGGTATTAATATCTCTTCTTCTCAGATTTTTCTTTATTTTATCCTGTCTATATCTTCCGTCACCGCCATCCTGCTGGTATTTAGCTATCTCTCAGCCTTAAACATAAAATACGAATTTTACAATGATAAGCTGATAGCTTACAAGAGCTCTTTCTTCATTTTCACAAATTCGCTTGAAGTGCCATATCAGAATATTGCAAGGATATCATTGGATACAAAAGGATTATTTAAGTCACTGTTTAATTCTGGAACTGTAATACTGGAGCTGTCAGGAATGAAAGAGAGGGAAATAAAAGTACAGTTCATCGACAACATTCCGCAGGCAGTCATGTTCATCCAGACTAGGATTAGGGAGCACTTGTCTGCCCGGCAGGCGCAATTCACAGAGAATTACAAAATAGGGAATATAATGGGCAGATTTTAAAAACTGAGAGATTTCACACAAAAATGGGTTGGCAGCCTTGAAGTCGAGCCCTTTAATAAGGCACTTAAACTGAGTTGGAGGGGACGCTCCCTGCGGGACATCAACGATACTGCACCATTTACTGTGCTGGGCGAGAAGCTGCCAACCTGCGAATGAGAATTTTGGATGAAGCCAAACAAACACAAACCTTTTTAAATAAAATTTCTTTATTTCAATTCATGGCAGTAAAATACAAATCAACCGCGGAAGTTAAAGTTCCCAAGGCAATTATTGAGCAGGTTATTGGGCAGGACGAGGCTGTTGAAGTGATTAAAAAGGCAGCTCAGCAGAGAAGGCACGTGCTTCTTATAGGAGAGCCCGGCACTGGGAAAAGCATGCTCGGCTTTGCTTTGGCAGAGCTTTTGCCGATGGAAAAACTGGTTGACATCGTCGCATTCCCCAATCCAAATGATGAAAACGCGCCTTTGATAAGGACTGTTCCGGCTGGCCAGGGCAGAGACCTGATTGCAAAGGCAAGAATCCAAAGCATGACATCATTCAAAAATCAAAATCTGATAATGTTTGTTCTGGTCCTGCTTGCCACTTTCCTGCCTTATTATTTTTGGAGAGCGGGAAAAATATCTGACATCATCTTCGCCGCTTCCATAATAAGCAGCATCGGCTTTGTGGGAATCCTTCTGCTGTCATTTAATCTCGGGAGGAGAATGACAGACAATAAAATTAAGGTGCCTAAATTGATTGTTGACAATTACAAGAGAAAGCAGGCGCCGTTTAATGACGCAACAGGGGCGCACGCAGGAGCGTTATTAGGTGATGTGCTTCATGATCCCTTCCAGTGTTTTTATCCCTCTCAAGTAATTACTAGATTTGAAGGGCATTTGGCGAGAAATGTTGAAATGTCAAGCGAATTAGACAAATTATTTTTAAAAAATAAAAATAGAATTATTAAAGATGAAAAGGATTATGAAGCAATCTTTCTTAAAAAAAATGAGCTATCAGTTTTAGGCGAAACTAATGGTTTAATTTCTCCAATTGAGGTTTTATCATCCAACAGGCATAATTACGATGGCGAGATGATAAAACTAACAACTTCCGAAAATAAAGAAATTATAGTTACGCCAGAGCACAAAATAGCTATTTGGAAAAATAATAAGATTGCATATATCGAGGCAAAAGGCATCAAAGAAGGAGATAAATTGGTATCTAAAGCTGAAGATATTATTATTGATGAGCAGGATATTATCAACACTTACGATGAAAGGCAACAAGAACAATGCAGATTATATCATAAATATTTAGATATTAAAGCACAAAATCCATCTTGGGGTTATAAAAGAATTGCAAAAACAATGAGTCAGCCAATAGGAAAAACAAGATGGTGGCATGCTAAAAAACACATTCCTGTCCCAATTCAAACAGCTAATTGGTTAAATGAAAGGGGATTATTGCCGTTAAAAATTAATTATCCAAAATTGCCATTAATTGCTAAGGTTTTGGGTGTAACATTTGGCGATGGCGGGATTTTTGAAAATCTAAATGGAATATTTCTATCTAGTGCAGAAAAAGAAGCCGTGGAAGAATTTGGAAGAGATTTAGAGAGTATATTCAAATTAAATTTGAACGAAAATTCAAGGATTATCGAAGGCGGTGAAAAAGGGCATTCTTGGTGCTACCAAAATACAAATAGGAATTTAATAAGATTTTTCTTAGCTTTGGGCGCTCCTCAAGGCAACAAAACAAATTTAGAATTGGAAATACCTAATTGGGTTTACCTACTAGATACTTTTGCAGACGAGTTTTTCGGTTCATTCTTTGGAGGAGAACTTGGAGCACCTAAAATACATAAACAAAAAAATAGATTGCAAACATTAGATTTAGCAATAACAGGAACTAAAGAATTAGAAGATAATAGAATAAACTTCCTCAATAAAATTAAGAGATACTTAGAAGATAAAGAAGTTTATTCAACATCTTTAGTTAAAAGAACAACTAAAAACGAGAAATTATTTCTTTACAGATTACTAATCTCTACAAAGTTTGATAATGCTACCAATTTCATTAAGAATGTTAAGATCAATTATTGTAAGTACAAAAAGGATAAATTGGTCAATGCAATAAATGAATTTAGGGATTTAAAGAAAGATAAATATGATGAATTGATTTCACTAGGATATGGGGCAGAAAGTGTAATGAGATTATTACAGTTAACTCCAAAATCTTTGTATATGGTTTTGAATGAAGAGCGGGTAACATAAGAAATAAGGAACAATTTTAAAAGAAAATGATAGGAGTAAGAGAATTTGGACGATATTTTAAAGAGTTTGTACTATAAGTTATTAAATTTCGCAGAAACTTTAAAATGACACTCACAAAACAAACCATAATAAAAATAGAAAAAATCAATTACAAGGGAAAAGTCTATAATTTAACGACTTCATCAGGTAATATAATAGCTAATGATATACTCTGCAAAAACTCAGGCGGCTTAGGCACTCCGGCCCATGAAAGAGTAGTCGCAGGCATGATCCATAAGTCCCATATGGGCGTGCTTTTTGTGGATGAAATAGCGACTTTGCAGCCATACACCCAGCAGGAGCTTCTTTCTTCCCTGCAGGAGAAAAAATTTGCAATCACTGGTCAGAGCGAAAGGTCAGCAGGCGCAATGGTAAGGACAGAGCCTGTCCCATGCGATTTTGTCATGATAGCTGCCGGCAATCTGGAAACCATAAAGCACATGCACCCTGCATTAAGGAGCAGAATTTCCGGATACGGCTATGAAGTCTATATGAAAGACACAATGCCGGACACAGAACAAAACCGAGAGAAAATTGTAACATTTATTGCCCAGGAAGTTGTCAAGGACAAGAAAATCCCACATTTCAGCGCAGAGGCAATTGATGCCATGATAGAAGAGTCAAAAAGGAGGGCTAACAGGAAAGGCCATTTGACTTTAAGATTAAGGGAGCTTGGCGGCTTGATTAGGGCTGCGGGAGACATGGCTTTGGACCAGAAAGCCAAGCTTGTGACTAAAGAACATCTGGATAAAGCAAAAAGAATCGCAAGAACTTTGGAACAGCAGATTGCTGACAAATACATTGAGCAGAAAAAGGAATATGAGATTATAGTAACCTCTGGAAAGAGAGTTGGAAGGGTAAACGGATTGGCTGTTATAGGAATAACCCCTCCGTTTTCAGGCATAATACTGCCGATAGAATCAGAAGTAACTCCCGGAGGAAAGGAATCAGAGATAATAGCGACAGGAAAGCTTGGTGAGATTGCAAAAGAAGCCATCAAAAACGTTTCCGCCATAATAAAGAAATACTTTGGCGAGGACATAAAGGAGACTTATGACATCTACGTCCAGTTTCTGCAGACCTATGAAGGCGTTGAGGGAGATTCAGCAAGCATAGCAGTAGCCACCTCAGTCATTTCCGCATTCAAGCAAATCCCCATAAAGCAGGAAATTGCAATGACGGGCAGCTTATCTGTAAGGGGAGAAGTCCTTCCTGTTGGAGGAGTAACTGCAAAAGTCGAAGCGGCAATAGAAGCTGGAATTAAAAAAGTAATTGTGCCGAAAGTTAATCTAAAGGACATAATAATATCAAAAGATAAATTGAATAAGATTGATATTATACCTGTTGATACAATTGAGGAAGTCCTGAAGATTGCGCTGGATTGGACAGGAAAGCAGGGTATTTTGAGGAAGATTGTGACACAAACTTAAATATTAAGCCAGTCTACAGTTCTTGAATAGCCTTATTTAATCTTTCAATGGCGTCATTACACCTTCCTTCTAACTCTACAAATTTAGGATTCTTATCAATATTGCGAACTTCTCGCTTCAATGCTCTTATCGCAGCATACATTATTTTTAAATCATCAAACGTTTCCCTTAATAAACTATGAACAGGTTCCATTTTTCTTCACCCTTTATGTCTATTTTAACATCCATTTGGTAATAAATATAAAAATTTATTTATAATTGGCAAAATCTCAAATGTCGATTATCCACTCTTCCACCTAACCCCTTCCTTGGTATCCTCAAGAATTATGCCCTTGGCTTTCAGCTCATCCCTTATCTTGTCAGCCTTCGCAAAGTCCTTCTCTTTCCTTGCTTTTTCTCTTTCATCAATCATCTTCTTCAGGTTTGATTCAAGCTTCTCTTCCCTGAAATCCATAACTCCGAGAACTTCATTGAATTCCTGCATCAGCTTAAGTATATTTTGCGCGTCTTTTTTCCCAATTTTGTTTTCCTGCATCAATACATTAATCTCTTTCACAAACTCAAAAATATGCGCAATGGCGTTGCTTATGCCAAGATCATTGTCCATCTCCTTTTCAAAACCCTTTTTCGCTTTTTTAATTAAAGGGCCAATTTTTTTGTTGTTCTCGCTATTTTTTATCTCCTTTATTCTTATGATGAACTCATCAAGCCTCTCCAATGCATTATTTGCAGCCCTGACGCTTTCCTCCGTAAAATTAAGCTGCTGCCTGTAATTTGACGAGAGCAAAAGATACCTTATTGCCATAGGAGAATATCCTTTCTTCAGCAAGTCCCTTAATGTAAAGAAATTCCCGAGCGACTTGCTCATCTTTCTGCCGTCCACAAGCAGATGCTCATTATGAAACCAGTAATTTGCGAATTTTTTGCCTGAAAAAGCCTCGCTCTGCGCTATTTCATTCTCGTGGTGCGGAAACCTCAGGTCAACGCCGCCTGCATGGATGTCAAAATGCTCGCCCAAGTGCTTTATCGACATTGCGCTGCATTCAATATGCCATCCAGGTCTTCCTTTAAGTTTTAATTTAATTTTTGGCATAGTTTCTCGCTCTCTTGAAAAATCTTTTCGGTAAGTAAATCTATTTCGTTTCTTCGAATAAGCTTAATTTCTTTTCTGCCAACAAGAAGAACATTATAACCCTGCTTATGCAACCATCTTATTTTATCCTTAGTACTGGGTAAAGATATGCTAGCACCCTTAACTTCGATTATTAAATTTTGTTTTGGAAGATAAAAATCTGGTAAAGTATTAGACATTAACTTCTTTTCTGTATTAAAATATTTTACATAAAATGGCCCATATAGCCAAACAACTTTCAAATTATCCAATAGTCTGGCAACTTCTGCTTCCCATCTAGAACGAAGGACTATTGATTCACCATTTAGTCTCCGATATGGTGTTTTGAAGCCACCGAGATTTGGTTTAACTCGTCCCTCTGCGACAGCCTTTTTTAGTGCTATGGACATTCTTCTACCAAATTCCTTACTTTCCTTCTTAGTCATATTTTGCAACTTTAATTTTCCTTGATTAGCTAGCTTAATCAATGTATTTTTTATGCCTTGGATTCTTTTAGCCCTTAATTCAGAAGATTCTATTTGCTGCGGTAAACACTTTTGCATAGCTAGCTGCCTAAGAGCTTTTCGAATCTTTCGCAATCTCCTTTCTTTGAGATATTGTGGCTCAATTTGTTGAGGCAATAAACCTTTTCTGCCGAGCTTTTTCAAAGTTAAGGACGTCTGTCTATTTCGCTTTTCTGAATGGTTCTTTTTACAAATCTCGGGATTCTGCATAGGATTTAATCTTAGTTTTGACTCTTGTAATCTATATAAAGAAATATTTTTAGCTCGCTTCTCTTCTATTTTTGGACAATTTGGGCAAAATTTGTTTTTAGACCTCCATTTTGTATTACACCATCCCCCATATCTTGCTATTTTTTCACAACCACCTTTGCATAACTTCCTCATTGTATCTCCTCCGAAATCTTCATCTAGTGTGAGATTTTCAGCATTTGCTGTAGAAATCTCACTATTTCGGAGCTTAGGGCACGTTAAGCGGAACTGCATAAATGATTTTATGCTGTTATGCCGGCCCTCGAAGAGGGGAAAATCATAATTTAGCAGTTCTGTGTGTGCCCTGCGCGTATAATTATGATTAGGTAGTTCCTTTAAATAGTTCACGCAGGGGGATGTCCAGTGTCCAGTGCTAGTCACGTTTTTTCCGGAATTTTTCATTTCTGCTCTTGTGACCTATCTTTAGTCCCTATAGTTTTATTAACTTTGATATTATTAAGTTCAAGAAATTCTTTATCATTATTCTTAATAGCTTGCTCTATTAAATTTTTATATTCTTTAGGAGTGACGTCAAATTCTACAACAGT
>CAYVTQ010000004.1:46643-50656 GCA_964454865.1 uncultured Methanosarcinales archaeon | reverse complement strand
TGCTTTCACTGGACACATTAAGAAGCAGCATAAAGATTTATGAAGGGTATGTGAATAACAGCAATAAGAAAAGCAAAAATGACGGGGATTAAAATGCACACAGAAGACATGGTAATAAATGACCTTCACGTCAGCGTTGAAGGGCAGAAGATACTGAATGGGATAAATTTAACCATAAAGAAAGGGGAAGTTTCCGCTTTAATGGGCCCAAACGGCTCAGGCAAGTCAACATTAGCCTATACATTGATGGGTCATCCAAAATACACTGTTGACAAGGGCGAAGTCTGGTTCAAGGGCAAAAACATACTTGAATTAGGTGCTGATGAAAGGGCCAAATTGGGGGTGTTTTTATCATTCCAGTACCCGCAGGAAATTCCCGGTGTTTCTGTCTCAAATTTTCTGAGGACAGCGCTTAATGCTGTCAAGCCGGGCAAGTATTCAATCCCTGATTTTGTAAAGCTGCTGAAAGAGAAAATGGCACTGCTGAAAGTAGATAATAAGTTCAGCGGCCGCTACCTCAATGAGGGATTTTCAGGCGGCGAGAAGAAAAAAGCAGAGATTCTGCAGATGGCCGTATTACAGCCCGAGATGGCAGTTCTTGATGAGACAGACTCCGGTCTTGACATTGACAGCCTGAGAATTGTGGCAGAAGGAGTTAATAATCTATTAAATCCTAATATGGGAGTTTTGGTCATAACCCACTACCAGAGACTGCTAAACTACATTAAGCCCGATAAAGTGTATGTTATGATTAAGGGCAGGATTGTGAGAAGCGGCGGGAAGGAATTGGCGCATGAGCTTGAAAGCATGGGTTATGAGAAGATGGTTAAGGAAGCTGAGACTTTAGCGTAAATCTCATGAATAGTGTGATATATGAAAGCCGGAAAACCTTACGGAAGATTTATCAGGAAATGTGAGGTTTATTGTGATAACATACAAGATTATTTACAGACTGTGCAATGGTTTAGAGCTAAATTAAATGAGCCCCATTTAGACCCAGAATTTAAAAAACAATTTGTTCATTGGTTCTCAGGATCTCCTATTTTGTATTTCTACCTAAATAAGCTGAGCATAGAATCTATCCAATTTTCTGAATGTAATAGAAGAGCACTAACAACTGAAGATGATGGAACTGGATTATATTGTATTAACAGGGAAACAACAGTTCAAGTTTCAAGAGTTGATTATATAGTAAAAGATTCAACAGGCAAATTGGCCGTTTATACTACTGCAGATAAACAGTCTGATTGGGCAGATATAGCGCATTCTCAAATTGGAGACTTGGTTGATATTGTTGTTTATGTCCATACAGACAGAAGGGCTGAAATTGCAAGAATAAAGAACCAATCTCTAACAGAAAGACTTGCGTAAAATGAAAGGCATAACTTATGATATGTGAGAGAAATTTCCTTTGAGCATTTTTAATAAAATTTATTAACACTAAAATACTATTATAGCAAAATGAGACTAGAAGTTATAATAGAAAAGCCAGGCGACATTGTCAGATATACTGACAAGAACGATTATTGGTCAAGAGGAGAGAAAGTGGCATTTAACATCGGTGCCGAACAAACTCCGATTAGAAAGAGGGATTCTTTACATCTCTATATAGTCCCGGAAGTAGTGAGAAAAGATGGGACTTTGGAGGATAGAATATATTATCATAAACAATTTAGAATGCAATTTTCTGAAGAGCAGAAGCAAGATGCTATTGCTTGTGTAATTGACTCTTTGCAATATTTAAAAAACATTGCAGGTTATAGGCCGCATATTTATTTTATGGGAAAGCCTGTCGATAAAACTGGTGCAATAAAAGATATAACACCACAGAAGAGGTATGCTGTAGTGTTGCAGGGAGATATACAGAAAGGTATGGAAGCTTTGCTATACATGCATGGATTGTCAGTCCCATTCATTGCTGATATGATATTTATGTGTATTGAAGAAGACTTAGAGCGATTAAGAGAAAAAGGAGTTAAGTTCATGGAGTTGGAGTTGCATGGCCAAAGTAAAAAGGAGATTAAGGCTTATTTTGACAGTTCTAAAAAAGGAAGGGCGGCATAAGTTAACCAAATTTGTTCATATCTATTGCCGAGTTCCTAAATGCACATATTCTATTCCAGCTCTTGTTAAAATATCAACTTGCTTGTCAGACATGTAAAGCAGATAACCTCCTTTTCCAATTTGCTGACTTCTATAATATTTTATTCCTATAAATGCTAACTGTGAATTCCTAGCATCCGACAATCCTAGTCTTCTTATTGTAATATATTCTAATGGGTCATCCATCATTTGCCAAATTTTTCGGTCAATACCTTCATCAGGAACTAAATCCGGATTGATTATTCTTCGGGGAATGCCAAAACCAAAAGGAAAAAGTAACGAATAAATAACAGAATTTGGTAATACTCTGGTACTCTGAAAGTTAATCTTCCCATCATCATCAGCAACTATCATGACTAGATTAGGCGTTGCTTTTTCCATCGCATCGCCTCTAGATTGGTAATAAGATTTAGGGTCAGCCATAAAATAACATTAGTATTGCTAATAATAAAAATCTTTTGGAAAACTTGTGCTGGCTTCAAATATTATAATTTCACTACTATATTATAGTCACTTTAATAACCTTTAAATACTAGCCAGTTTCTCACTAAGATATAGCAAGTTAAATCTCTTAGGATTTGTCCCTGACGAAATAAAAAATGCATGCATATAACCAAAGCGGAAATACGGAAACCAGTCCAGCAAAATATTATGATAGAATAGCAGCGTTAACTCAAGGATTGAAAGATAAACGCGGTGAAATGGAGAGTTTTAAGACAGAGGCAATAATGTTGCTGGAAGGTCCAGGTAGATTTGAATTAGTATTATACAAAGCCCTTTATGCAATTGCAAATCACTTTCCTCGTATTATTCCACAAAAATTAAGGCATGGAATACAGCAATTTTATGATGTAGCTAATGATCCTCTTCTACATATAGAACATGGCTATAAGCGCAGTCTAAATGGCCTTCAAGATAGTCTAATGAGGTTGGATGCGGAAGCTCATACGTTATCTGATTTAATTCAGCATAATCTGGATAGGTTAGGAGATATGAGACAAGGAAATTTAAATTTAGATGAAGTTTGGGAAATAATAATTGACATGACTTCAAAGCATGGTGTCAAAACTTCAGAGCAGACTCAAAAGTACATGAAAAGGTCAAGAGAGGATATGCCAGCTGAAGAAACAGAAATACAAAGGGACGTAATAATAGGAGATTTTCAGAAAATGCTTGAGGCACAGCAAGAATTGCTTAAACTATTGATAAAAGCCGGAGATGCAACAATTAAAATCTATGGAAGAGGTTTAAGGGAATATTTGGTTTTTATGGAGACACAAGGGGCTGTAAGGGCAACCTATAAGGCGGCGGAAGGTCTTATGCAGATGGATTCCACAATGTATGCGGGAGCCGAGATACCTCTGCAAATGGTTGGAAAGGCCGTTGAAGGTATAACCCTAGTATTAGACTCGGCAAGTCAACTTGGAAACAGAGGAATCTCTAGTACTCAAGGACTTGAAGAGCTGATGGAAAAAGCTGGAAAGCTCCAAGCTGCTATTGACAGATTCTCGGACAACAATTCAGCCCCCAGTCAATTAACATAAGATGCTGCATTTAAATTCTCAGGAAGGCTTGGAATATACAGGAAGGTTGATAGCAACACTTCAGCATCTAGTTGAAGGGTTTGAGAAAGAGAAAACTGCGCCAGCATCGCTATATTATCTTAAATTTCTTTTTGAACACCAGCATGAATTGCTTACAGGATATCACAGGCGGGGATATGTAGAACCGGGAGTGCATATTGCCGGTAGCGGATTTCCATCTGCGCCTTCTTTGCTTGCAGATATAGAAACGATTAATGACAGGCTCATCCCTCCAATACAGGATTTGGAAAAAAGGATTGAGGAAGCTGAAAATACTCTTGGAGCATTCAGCCAACTAATGCAGAATATGGATATAGAGGGGCTAAC
>CAYVTQ010000004.1:43075-46633 GCA_964454865.1 uncultured Methanosarcinales archaeon | reverse complement strand
GCTAACTGGTTTAAAATCAGAAGATAATGACATAGATAACCTAAAAATTGAAAAAGAAATTCTGGAATATGAGAAGGAATTTTTTGCCCAGTTCTCAGAATTTAGAAATAGGAAATGGAAATGTTTTGGCTTTTTTGAGATTCAAGAGGAAAATGGCCTTTTTGTCTTAAAAGAGCGTCTTATACCAATATCGCATAAGAGATTAGGTCTTTTTAAAAGAAAGTGGTATTATGTTTCTGAGAAAAAATATGAGAGCGAAAATGTTCTAGAAGCAGTCTATTTTGACCCATTAGTATATAACATTAAAAATCCAATATTGATCGCAATGACCTCTGGGGGCTTCAATTTTGTATACCCTTATAAAGATGAAGGTATGGGAAATCTTAGAAGTCAAATAGATAAAACAATGAGTAGGACAGCACAATCAGTAAGTAAGAATAAGGAATTCCCGGCAGTATGGAATTCCTACAAAGTCTATTTGGAGGGAATAGATAATCTATCTAAAGAAAGCAGTGATTCATACTCAAAATTTGATAAGGCAAGAGCCCTATTCAGAGATTTAATCAAAGCTTTCCACCAAAATAGGGAACAAGAGGATAAGCCATCTGGACCTCAAAAAATATTTGAAGTTTTTGAAGCAGCAATCCAATATGCATTGATGAAAAAAGAAGCTCTTAGTGTCCAAGAAAAGGACAGGGTCAGAGCAGCTCAGGAGAATCTCAACAAGTTTCGCAGTCTAACCAGTATTTTATCTCAGCAAAATCCTTATGCAGAGCTTGCGAGAGCATATATAGGTTCTGATCAATAAATTTGAGATATTAAAAATAATTTGCTGTTTTGATATTCCTAAATTATTATAATTATTGGAAAAGTTTTAAACCAGCAACTCATTCTTTATATTATGGACTACAAAAGAGTAATCGGTCATCTTACAAAATATTTGATTAAAACAGGGTTTGCTCCCAATTCCATAGAAAATCGCGAAAAAGTAAAAGAAATAATGCAGCCTTATGAGAAGGACTTGGCAACATTAAAATCTATCTTGGAAAGCTACGAAATAACTATGGAAGATTTCCTTAAATATAAACTGAATAAATGGTATAAAGAGCAACATGATTGGGAAGTTTGGAAAGAAAGTATAACTGGCAGAGTAAATAATGACGATGTTAAGAAAATAGAGTCAATATTTCAAAAATTATCCGCGACAGTCTATGATCTTATTGAGGGAAAAACATATAATAGTTTGAGTGAAGAGGAGAGATTAAAAATAGCCCAAATTATTTTTAAGAAGTTGTATGATGTTGCTGGCAAGCAAAAAGAAGTTAAGCCTCAAAGTTATGAATATCCGGCTTACAGCCTCGCTGCCTCGCTGGATTCAAGGCTATTGGGCATCCATACAAAAATAGCTGAAGTATGGCAGAACAAAACATACAAAAGCAAAGATGCACTTCGTCAAATTCTGCATGAAGCCTCGGCATGCTTCTACATAGCTAATACATATGGTGGTAATTTTGATTCGGAAAATGTTACATTGGAAATCGCAGGAAATTTTTTTTCTATAGCTTTTGCTGTTTCGCAGGTTCTTGAGGCTTACATGCTTCCGTTAAAGAATAAATCATATGGTGAAGAATTTCTCGATCCCTTGGAATTTTGGAATACACGCTTCAATCGCTTGTCACTTCAGTTTATTGGTTACTACTCAACTTCAATTGGTATTCTCGGAGCAACACATGCACTATTAAATAATGACCAAATTGCATTTACTAGCGTCTTGCCGATGTTAGCATTAGGTTTTGGAAGTTCATCCGCAAGCTCTGCCTATTACTTGGGCAAAGTAGATATTGGCAAACCTCCAGACAAGCCAGAGAAACAATCAATAAAAGAGCGACTTGAAGAAAAAATCAAAGCTGCTCTGGAAAATGCAAAAAGGCTGGTGCCAAAACCATTGCCCCAGCCTGAAAGCGCATAGGTTTAGCCGCATTAATTTATATAGTAATCAATACACTATCCATTTCCAAGAATCTCTATGTCGATGGCAAGATGCTATTGCTTGTTTCTTAATAGGGATTTAATTTTAAATATTTAACAAACCAATTAAAAACTTTTATAAATTGTTTTTTCTGTATTTTTAGGCTGCTAATGCGTATTTACGCACTTTTTCTACTATTTCTTGATCTTCTATATCAAAACTTAAATTTTTTATAAGAGATAAGATTGTATGGTCTTTGATTTTTTCAGCAAAAGGGAAATGAGCAATAGCAAAGTTCCTACTTGCTTCTTTTGGATCACTTACATGATTTCCAGAAAGGTCATAATCTCTGATGTAGCCATAAAAGGATGTTTGTCCAGTTTCTTCTACATGTCTAACGTAATTAGTCAATAAATCCTTTCTAAACTTTTTAAGACTCATTGCTTCTTTTACTTGTTGTTTTAATTCATCAGAAAACTTATAAGTTAATGAGCCAAGTACAATCTCTTGATTCATTTTTTCATGTTTTCCAATATTTGCATATGAACCTGTATTTTCAAAATCATAGTTATACCATGTAAATAAAGATTCAGAAGCTCTATAATCGGCAGAATTTCCATCTTCATCATGTGTTGAAAGATAATTATGTAAACCTACATTTGATGGCATTGGATTTTCCATGTGGTTTACCCATTCAATATAATTTTTCATCGCTTTCTCTCTCTTTTCTAATAAAATTTGTGCCTTAATTACACGTTCTTTTAGATCTTCCGGAACTCCATGGGACAAAGATTCTAAAGCAGTCTTATTTGTTAAAGAATCTGTTTCACCCGTTTTAAAATTATGATGAAATATAGCGACACACGAACCCTTATATGTTTTAACTTGCTGCCCATGAGTTGAGAATTTTTTAGAATAGGCATACAAACTAGTCTCACTTGGATTAGGATTTTTAAGATTACCGACATGAGAAATATAATTTTCTAAAATTCTTATTCTAACTGGTAGAAGTTCCATAGATTCTCTTAATTCTACTAGAATATCCTCTTCCAATCCACAAGTCATCGATTGGTAAACCTCATCCTTTGTTGCATTATCAACATGTTTTTTATTTTTGAAATCCCACCTATAAAAGCTTATTAAAGAGTTTTTCCCCATTAAAACTAGTTTGCCATCAATATTATGTGTCATTAAATAATAAGGAAAACCACATTTTTTAATTATTGGATCAGGATGTGTTTTAATAAAGTCAATATAATTCCTTATTATTTTCCTTCTTATTGGAATTAATTCTATAGCTTCTTTGAATTCTTTCTTGATTTCCTCAGGAATTCCTAGAGTTAATGATTCAAAAATTGACATCTCATTGACTTTGAATGCTTCATGTATTTTTTCATTAACAAAATCATAATTGTACCAATTCTCTAATGATGATGCCCCTTTAACAGAATTGCCTAAAGCATTATGTGACACCATATAAAGCCACAATCCTGTATTAGAAATATTTGGATTTGGATGTGAACCAATATAATTAATGTAATTTTGTATAAATTTTATTCTTTGAGGTAGTAACTTTACCGCTTCTAGTA
>CAYVTQ010000004.1:0-43065 GCA_964454865.1 uncultured Methanosarcinales archaeon | reverse complement strand
GAAGATACTCCATAAGTAATTGAGTCAAAAACTTTCTTAGGTGTTAGTTTCTTTTGCCTTTCACCAGACTGAAAATTATAATGATAAAAAACTTCCATGGAATTCATAGACTTTGAATTTCTAAGGACTTCTCCCCCAGATAATGTATGAGTGGATAAATATTGAAATATTGTAACATCAGAAGTTTTTGGATTTTCCTTTCCATTAGCCCATTGAACTAAATGCTCCAATATAGGAATTAATTTGGAATAAATTGAGATTTGGTGTAATAATACCATAATTTCCTTTCCATATTGCTCATTTAATCTTTGCTTAGTGCCATAAGGAATCAACCTGAGTACTTGGAAACAGTCTTCTTTCTCATAAACTTCAGCCATCTCTTGCTTCACAGCCTCATCTAATCTAAGATATGGTTCAAGAATAACATCATTAAGCTGTCTAGCGTCTCCAAAAAGTTTAGCTCTAGCAGGATTTTCTTTTGCTACTTCCAACTCATTAATTATATTTCCAACTAATGAAAAGTCTGTTTCTTGTGCGTGGCTAAAATCTCCACGTTTAATTTCCGTTATTAAGTCGCATAGTTCCATTTTTTTAGGCTGCTTTGGGTAAAGCATATTTACGCACTTTTTCTACTAGTTCAGAATCTTTGATGAGATAGATAAGAGACTCAAATATAGTTTGATGATTTTGTTTTATTTGCCTTTTTCCTTTACAAAAATTCCATTCGGAAAAAGCCCTTAAATTATTAATCTCCCCTCTAGACTTACCTAATCTTGCATGGATATCATGAGTGTGTAAATAGGTCAGTAAACTACTTTTTTCCCCTTTTTGCTCTTCGACCCAAGAGACATAGTCCTTTAAAATTTTTATGCGATGTGAAACTAATGCCATAGAATCGTACGTTTCTTCTTTTAACAATATAGGTAAAGAATAACTAAACGAATCAAAATCAAATTCGGATCTTGTTTTATCAAGCTTGAAATCGTATATTGAAAAGCTTGTTAATGAACCTTTAGAACCTACATCTACTTCTTCTCCTGATTGTGAATGGGTACGTAAATATTTAATAAAACTTACACTACTACCAGGTTTAAGATCCATATTGTTTAAAACCCATTTATTATAATTTCTAAGTATTTGAATTCTCTGAGGTACCATCTTAGCTGTATTAAATATAAGTTCTCTATATTCCTCATTTAAGCCAAAACATAATGAATCAATCACTAACTCTTGTGAATCAAATTTTTGCCTTTTCCAAGTTCTAAAATTGAATAATGAAAAATTACACAAACTTTCCATACTCATAGCTTTAACCCTTTGACCATCGAGACTATGTGTTGATAAATAACTTGTTAATTTAAATTGTCCAGAAGTTGGTTCAGAAAACTGTTGAGTCCAAGCTAAATAATTATCTAATATTTTCTTGCGAACTGGAATTAATGCAGTAGCATCCATAAATTTAGTCTTAAGTTTCTCAGGTATTCCATATAAAAGGGAATTAATAATTGCAGTTTTATTTTGGTTTTTTTTAGTCATTCCATTTTTGAAATCATAGGTATGAATTGCTTTGAGGGACCCTTTTCTATGTTTTGGAACTTTTTGACCAATGATGTTATGACATCCAAAATATTGGATAGGAGACATATCCCTTGGATTAGGATTTTGATAGTTTTCAACCCATGAGATATAATTTTGTATCATAGTGATTAATTTTGAATAATTTGAAATATGGCCTATCAAAAGAAGATTTTCTTTGCCAATTTTATGTTCTAATCTTAATTTAGTTTCAGATTGTATTCCCCCTAACCTACGAAAACATTTCTCTTGTTCATAAACTTCAGCCATCTCTTGCTTTACAGCCTCATCTAGTCTCAGATATGGTTCAATAATGACATCATTTAATTGCTTAGCATCTCTAAATAATCTAGCTCTAGCAGGATTTTCTTTTGCTACCTCTATCTCACTCATTATATTCCCAACTAACGAAAAGTCAGCCTCTTGCGCATGGCTGAAATCTCCACGTTCAATTTCCGTTATTAAGTCGCATAGTTCCATTTTTAGGCTGCTTTGGGTAAAGAGTATTGGCGAACTTTTTCTATGAGTTCTTTGTCTTCAATATCAAATGCTAATTTGTCAATAAGAGAGACTACTGATCTTGATTTCATCTTCGGAGCAAAGAGAAAGAGGCCGTATACGAATTTTTCAATTCTTTCTTTCGAATGACTTACAGGATTTCCAACTAAATTGTAATTTTTTAGATAACTCAGAAAAGCATATTTTCCAGTTTCTTCAGCCTTTCTAACATAATTAATTAACAAATTTTTTCTAAATTTCTTAAGAGTCAAAGCATCTTTTACTTGTTGTTTTAATTCATCAGAAAATCCATAAGTTAAAGATTCAAATACACTAGTCCTATCTATCTTTTCATTATGTATAGCATGTAAACTACTTCTTTTAAAGTCGCAGTAATACCATGTGTATAACGAATTATGGTCCCTATTATCAAGAATGTTCCCATCTTCATCGTGAGTTGATAAATATTTGTTAAGACCTATATCAGATGGCATTGGTCTTTCCAAATTATTAACCCACCAAACATAATTTTTCATTACTTTTCGTCTTTTTTCTAATAGATTTTTTGCATTGATCACACGATTTTTTAAGTCTGCTGGAAGTCCATGGCATAAAGATTCAATAGTAACTTTAACTAATGAGATTTCTTTGCCTACACTAAAATCATAATTAAAGATTGAGTAGCAGGAATCCTTAACTCTTTTAACTCTCTTATCATGAGCTGAAAACGAATAAAAATACTTCATTAAATCAGTATTACTTGGGTCAGGATTTATAAGTTTGTTAACATAAGAAACATAATTTTCTAAAATCCTTATTCTAACTGGTAAAAGTTCCATAGCTTCTCTTGCCACTTTTACAAGAGCATTTGATAAACCATAGGTTATAGATTGAAAACATTCCTCTATTGTTTGACTTGGCGATCCTTTATTATGTTTAAAATCATATCTAAGAATAATTTTTAATGAATTTGAACCTCTAGATGGTTTACCATTAATGTCATGATTCAGCAGATATCTGGTGAGTGAACACTTTCTTACACCAGGATTTGGAGACTTTAAAACATATTTTATATATCTTCTTATTATAGGAATCAACTTAGAATAGTTTGAAATTTGCTCAATTAATTGGACATTTTTCCCCTCAATGTGTCTACCTAACCTCTTTCGAGTTGTATGTTGCATGCCACCTATTGTCTGAAAACATCCCTCTCTTTCATACAACTCAGCCATCTCTTGCTTCACAACCTCATCTAGTCTCAGATATGGTTCAATAATGACATCATTTAATTGCCTAGCATCACCAAATAACTTGGCTCTAGCAGGATTTTCTTTTGCTATCTCTATCTCATTCATTATATTGCCAACTAATGAAAAGTCAGCTTCTTGAGCATGGCTGAAATCTTCATGTTCAATTTCCGTTATTAAGTCGCATAGTTCCATTTTTTACTTTAATGATATTGTTATTTTTGAAATAACCTCTAATTCAAGAACCTCTTTTTATGACTGTACAATCTCTATAAATTTATGATAAAAATTACCTTCCAGCCCAAGTTATATCTTTGGGCATCTGCATTGTGGGTTTCAGATACTTGTCTCTTACTGTAGTCAAAACGTCATAAAGTATTGGATCATTAGGGTGAGAAGATAGTTGGGTATTTATTTGATGAATGGCCTCTTCATAACGCATATTTCTATAAAAATTTAATGACATACCAATCAATCTGTTTTTAATATCACCATTCTCCTGATAAGTTCTAAATGGAATAATGCTGGTCATAAGATTGAATGGAAGAAAATCATTATTCCTATTGGTGCCAGTTTTTTCACCAGTATCGCTTTCTAGATGTCCTCTAACATAATCGATTAGCTCTCTTCTTCCTATTTTTTTCCTTTCCAATGCTGCAGTTTCAAAAGGCCTTACTAGATATATAAGGTCTATTAAGCCATTTATCTTAGCATTTTCATCTATTCCCCCTATCATATCTAGGATTTGGGATAGAGAATTTGGATCTGTTGGAATCGTAATATTTACAAATGCTGATTGTATAACTTGTCCTTGAGAATAATCTGGAATATGAGTATAGATAGGTTCAACTTGCATAATTTGATTAAGAATATCATCATCTCTTAACTTTTTCTTTACCCATTCATGAAAATCATTGCTAGTTTTATTAACACTTTTTTCTAGGATGTATTGTTGGTATAATAAAGGTATAATCTTTCTTCCATCTTGAGTAACTGGGCTTTCAGCTTCTTGAGTCAGAGCAGACCTTAAGTAAGCACTAAAATTAAGAGATTCTAAACTTTTCCCAATTTGAGATTTAAGATATAATTTATAATCAAATAAGATTTTTCGAGCAAATGAGCCTATATATAAATCATAAATTAAGTCCCTATCTCGGCTTCTGATTTTCTTTAATGCAATTTGAGGATCTGCAATGCGGTTTATTTTTTCCACTAGGTCAAATTCTTTAATAACTTGCTTAACTCTTTCCTCAGTTTCAACATCCAACTTAAAACTCTTTAGTGTTTCTTCTAACATTTTCTGATTATAATGGCAAGAGCCTAGAATTTTTATCTTTCTGGATAAAACGTAAAAATTGCAACAGCATCTGGCGAGACCGTTGTGAATTTTGAGTTTATCTGCATTTTTCCGGGCACTTTGTCATCACTTATTCCAATCATTTCATTGTTATATATCGGTTTTCCCCTTATCATCTCTGCAATCTCTCTGTTGATTCCCAATCCAGCAGTCAATTTTTTCGGGCCATCTAATAATCTCTCTAGGTCACTGCTTTCAAGCTCTTCTTCAAAACCAGAAATCGGAAGCCCTCTGTGGATTGAGATGTGTGAATAGCTATCTTTATTTTCTGTTGATATAGCTAAAACATAGCCTCCCTGTGTGGGATACATATGTATTGATCCAGGCTCTGTGAATGCTCCTCTTTGACTCTGAAGAAGCTCACCTTTTTTGTTTCTTTTTGGTTTATATCCAGCTTCTGTCCCATAGGCTATTGTTTGAGTTATGAGTACTTCTTTCGTATCTCCCGGAACATGTAAACTTCCTTTTTTCCTAAACATTATCGTTCTTAAGCCCAAATCTACTGCGACTTCTACATTTGACTTCTCAAAATCTGCTTTTTGCAATATAACCACCTTATGAGATGCAGATAAAATTACCATTTATAAAGCTTTCCATTTTCACTACTTCACTATAGTTACAAGAAAGGTTTAAAAAAGCAGAGCTTTGCTATAATCCATATGGTCTTCATTAAATTTTCAGACAGGGAAAATTTGCGAAATGGATTAAACGAATTAGCAGGTAATAGATGTCCTATCACCATGCTGCAGGGAAAAGGCAAGACTCCTGAAACGTCAATTTACATTATTAATGGAGACTATTTGCATTTATTAGATGCTTCTCGAATACAGTACGAAGCAATCCCAGAATCGCACCTAAAAGATGAATTAAGTGCAAAAGGCTATACTGATTATAGTAGGATAAGAAATCCTTATCTGCCTGAACCAGTTCCAAAGGGTTATACAGAGGTAAGATTTCATGTTGAGCAAGAAAAATTAGATACAGCTTTAAGGATTATTGGGATGTATAATTACAAAAGGCTTGAAAGAGCAAAAACAGATTTGGTAATTAACATAGGGGCTTCAGATTTAGAAGATATAATCTCTGTTTCATTTCTCCTTCCGATAGGCGAATTTGAATTACTATTAAGCGATTTGGCGGAAAGAAAAATTGCTGGTTATGATAAGACTCATATGGTATTTAGAAGCAAGCCAGATATAGATGAAATATCATAATACGATAAATTTACAAGTCAAGATTTCTGTAAAACCTCCAAATAATTAAATACTACTTCGAAATACATAAAAAAGATTAAAAATGCCGCCAAATGAAGAAACACGTCTGGAAGATATGTTTAGAAGCCCAGAAATGAGGGAATTTATGGAGACGCCGGAATTTCAAGACACACTTAAAGAAATCGTTGAAGAATGTGTTCCAAATGGTAAGTGGATCAAGCGCTATGGCCCAAATCCAGACTGCGTTACTTTGACGGAGTATGACAACTACTTGACCAGCAGGCTTTCTGTAAGACATCGCCAAAGGCTTGATGGACATTTTAGCCAATGTGATCCGTGCAGGGGGGCTTTAGATGAACTTCGCGAAGTGCAGGCTGAGCTAACAGAGCATAATATTGAGCATTTTTTTCCTATTGTTCCTACACCCATTTACAGATTCTATGACTTTGCTGCTGAGATTGTCAGAGAAGTTGTAAATAAGGCAAAGGAAACCTACAAGAGGATTTCTTAGGGCTTATTTATCAGTCAGCTAAATTGTAAATGGGAACAAAAAGAAGTGATAATGAAAAGTTTAATTAATGAGAAAGAATTTTATAATATTGTCGAAAAGAAAATCAAGAAACTGCATTTCCAAAGCAGTAAACTAAAAAATTAAACTTACTCTATTTATAAAAGAAAAATTTAATAATCCTACTGCCTCAATAACAAAAATGGCAGAGAAGACGTACCAGAAGCCGGATTACATAATATACTTGGAGGCTCTTAGAGACGCATTTGTGCAAAGATTAGGCGATGATGCAAGAAGAAGAATCCAAGAGCATCTTGCGCAAACAAGGCTCGGAGATACAGAAAATTGTGTGTCTATTTATGACGCAGCCTTCTTTCTCGATGACCGCCTCAGAAGGAAGGAACGCGAAAATATAGCAGACCGTGTTTTAGCTTGTGATGGATGCAGGGTTGTAATATCAGATGTTATTGTAGGCGAAACCAAAGAGAAGGGATTAGTGTTTCCTCTTTATGCTTATGCAATCGCGCTTGCTCAGATTGATTATGAAAGAGAAAGAGCTAAG
Organism: uncultured Methanosarcinales archaeon; assembly: GCA_964454865.1. GTDB lineage: Archaea > Nanobdellota > Nanobdellia > Woesearchaeales > GW2011-AR4 > JACOZO01. The sequence continues at coordinate 36,104 of CAYVTQ010000004.1, read as the reverse complement.
CAATCAGCAGCAGGAGATGTCCAAAAAAATTCCAAGAAATAATCCAAAGACTGAAGGAGGACTTAAAATGAAAAGGCTGGAAAGTGTAATGACTGTGAGATTGCCGCAAGAAGACTTGAGGATTATAGGGGAAATTTCAAAGAAGCAAAAGAAAGACAAATCAACAACAGTTAGGGAGCTGGTGGAGCTTGGAAAAATATACCTTGCCATAACCCAATACCAGGAAAATAAGATTTCAATAGGCAGAGCGTCAGAAATTGCGGGACTGTCAATCTCTGAAATGATGGACTTGCTGTCCAAAGCAGGAATAAAAAGCAGATTGGAAGTGGAAGATTATTTGGAAAGCCGGGAATTCGCAAATGAGATTTTATGAAAAAATTAAGAAAATGGATTACGCAGCCCTCAAAGCTCAAAATAGAAAAAGCCCTAAACAGCTGCAAAGAAGGCAGATGCACAATAAGAGAATGCGCTGAAATTGCCGGATTAAGATATTTTGAGTTTTTTGACTTGCTGGCAAAGGAAAACTTAATTGGGACAAACCCTGAAAATGCAGAATTTCTTTTTGAGCAGATTAAGAAGCTATAACCTCTATTATCATGCCAATCCAAACTCTCTCAAAGCTTTCTCAATCTCCGCATCCATTATCCCAAACTTCCTGCCATCCAAAAAATCCTTCTCTTCCAGCTCTTTCCGCAATTTAGTTTTCAATTGCCCTTTTATTTCAATCTTGTCATCATTGTCCCAATTATGCCTAAATAGGACTCTTTTAGCCTCTTTCATTATATTCTCAGAATCTTTTGCGTATTTATTTGCATAAATCTCATCGCTATTCACTATTGCCTCTATCTTGTGCCTCAATGCCTTTGCCATTAAATTCGTAAGATGGTCAATGTCCTTATTTTTTCCCATTTTCCAGCAATTCCATTATTGATTTCAGTTTTGCTTTTATTATTTTTCTTAAAATCAGAACTGCATTATCATCTATTTCCTCATTCTGCCTGATTTGCCCGTATAAATTAGGATTAATAAGCCTTTTCAAGCCGTCATTAATTCCGCTTATATCCAAAATTTCATCCTGTAAAAATCTCTCTATTGTTATCAGCCTTCTTATACTGTCAAAAAATGCCCTGCTGCCAAGCCTTATTTCCAGCATATCCTGAGGCATCATCAGCAGGAACTGTATATGCTTCTTGTCAACAGCCTTCTCTTCCGGCATTGCAAATTCCTTATTGCAGATGAATTTGCTGAGCATAGCTCTGGTCAAAGGGCAAATGCGCAATAAATTCTCAAGCTTCTTTTTCTCCACAGAGATTATATGTAACTTTAAGTTAAATTTGTCAATCAGCTTATTATAGGTGTATTCCTCAGAACGCGCAGAGCCGGCCAATACTATGTCAATATCATTATAATTGACTTTTTCAGTCAAGAAAGAGCCGACTATAAAAATATAATCGGCATCAGAGATCCCATCAATGCAGGAAAATATGCCCTTTATGAGATTTTCCTTGAATTCAGATAAGTTTTTCAGCCCCTTTGAATAGTATAATCTGGCTTTTTTTTGGAGCAGCCTGACTTCCACCTCATCGCCGACTTCTATAAGACTCTCCATGCTCCTCGGCACATATATCTGGTTAAACCTGCTTCCTTTTGATACTGCTTTTCTGAATTTTATCAGCATAGTACGTATTTAATACGTAGTTATTTATAAAGGTTTTGGAATAAGCCGCAAGAATAGTGTGAAGCAATTTGGTGGATTAAGAAACTAATTAGAATAGAGAAGGGTTTGTTTAAGAGAATGATTATCTTTTTTTCACTAAATCTCCAATTACAGAATTTATGATATCTTCTTGATTTTCTTCAAACCAAGAAGTGTATCCATGTGTATCCATTACAGTTCTTTCATATTCCTTTCTTTTTTCTTCTGTTTTAGCAGCAATATTTTCTTCCAAAGTTCCCCGGGTTATTAGTTCATAACCATGAACTCCTCTGGTTTGGCCTCTCCTATGCAACCTATCTATGATTTGTTTTTTAAGGCTATGGGTCCATACTGGATTAAAAAAGTATAAATAATCGGCAGAGGTTAAAGTTATGCTCTTCCCTCCTGCTTCAGTCATAACTAATACATCATAATCAGGATCACGATTAAATCTATCAATTACTTCATGTCTTCCTTGCCCACTGGTTTGACCGTCAAAATAACCTACTTTCATTCCCATTTCATTAAGATCAGCTGCTATCTTCATAGCTTCATCTACATACGAACATGAAACCACGGATTTATTGGGTTCTTTATGCCTCTCATCTAATGTTTGATATAACACTTCAAACTTAGGTTTTAGAGCTAGTCTTCTTAATGAGTGAAGTTTACTCATTGTTACTACCGATGGCAATCCTGTTTCATAATTGCTTGTGTACCATTCTACAAAATTTGCCTCAGCCTTTTCGTATTGTTCTCGTTCCTCAGGACTCATTATTACATTGATAGTATTCATTTGAGGTGTACCCAAATGGGGAAGAACCAGACTTTTTGGTCTGAATATTAATCTGTGGCTAAGCTCATATTTAAGTTTTAACCTTCCCCATTCTCCCCTGCAATATTCTTGCGCAAATCCTTTCCTAAAAGGGAATTCACTTGGATATAGCCAGCTTAGAATTGGCCATAATTCAGATCTTTTGTTTTTAAATATCCAACCGGAGACTGTATATTTATACTCTGCATCAGTATCAAGTATGGCTTGTGTTCTGAGACTGCCTGGATTATTCATAATATCTGCTTCATCGACAACGACCATTTGCGGTTTTAGTGTATTAAATTGGTCAACCATTCTTTGATATGTTTCATAGGTAACTACAACCCATTTGCTGCTTTTTGCCTTTTCCATGAGGGGTGTTTTATCCTTATCATCCCCAGTTATTACTACTGCTTCATCCCCAACATGCTCTCTAATCTGGCTATACCATGTAGCAGTCGTGGAACTTTTATTGGTTATTATTAATACCCTCTCAACATCCAAATATTCTGCTGCAGCTATTATTTCCAATGTCTTGCCAACTCCGGTTTCACTTGCTAAGATATGCCTCTTTTTTTCTGCCAAGGTCAAAACGTCTATTTTTTGAAAATCATCCAAAGTTGTTTTCAATCGTTCAATTCCGAGTTGTTCAGACTTTCTAAAAAAATCATACACTTCTCTAATATTGTTATACATGCTACTTCCACTAAATTCAGCAAGTTTTTCCTCAAGCAAGCTCATGCATTTAGAAGGATTATAAATATAAAGTGGAAAGTAAGCATGTTTCATTCGTTCAGGCAACTTAGGATGTGCATTGGAAAGGTACATATTATACCTATCTTGCCGTAAAAGATTAAGAACACGGTCCAACAATTCAATCTCACTTAATTCAACTCTTTCAGTTGGAAATTCCTTTTTATCGGACTTTTCTTGTTGGCTTAGAGTTATAATTCTTCTGATTTTCTCTTCCTTCACACTTGGAAATTGGGATTGAAGAAATCTTACAAAATCTTCTTCCAGAATATTAGTATACATCATGAATTCTATAGGCTCTAATCCTAGCATGCCTTTTATTTTTTCTCGAAGAGCATTGAGTTCAGTTTTTGTGTCAACCAATTTGGCAGGGGGGCTATCACTATACTGCTCCATCAATTCTTGTTGCTGGGTTTTACTCATTGATACGCCACATGCTCCTCTTACAAATGAGTAAAATTCTTGAGCGTTTAGGTCCAAACCAGTAACAAGTCTGGACAAATCAATTCCTTGCTTTTTAACCAGCTGTTGATTTAAATGCTCAATAGTACTGCCACTATATTCCGGTTCTGCAAATTCAAAATCTAAATAAGAATATGCTTCGCTAAAATCAATTCCAGTAACATTTTCAACTCTCAAAAATGCCTTTCTATAGCGTGTTGCCATAGTCTGAATACTTACCTTCAAACCTAAATAATCTTTTATTTCTCCGAGGGTCATTCCAACTCCATATATAGTATGATGTAATGTAAAGAGTTGATATTGAGATTCTGTCAATCTCTCACGAATAGTTCTGTCAAATTCTTCAAAATCAGAATAAATTGTTTTCCAACTATTCTGCTCATTATATTTTAAAATAGAAGAAGCATTAATTTCAGGAACATTCGTTAAAGGTTCCTTGTCTAGATTATCCAAAATTGTGTTTAAAATATATCTCACTAAGCCATTTCTCACAATACCGGTAATTAAATTACTTACAGGAGATTTCTGAGTGAGTGCATCCGGTTTTGAGAAATATTCGGCTAAAAGATAGTTTCCTTCAGATAATAGATCTCCTAGAGGAATTTTTGCAGCTTGGGAAAATTGTGTTGCATGATTAGTTACAGTCCCTAAGTATCTCTCTATTAATCTATTTCTGATGAGTTGGTGTTCTTCAGGATCTCGCTTTGAAACATGAAAAACTTTCACCAATATTTCTAAAGGTATAGACCTGTCTACTGTAGTCTCATTTATTTTCTGGACATATTTGTTTACCCATTGACTCATTTTTCATCAAAAAAGTATTTAACATTAGACAATATAATATTTGTTAACAAACAAACCATTTATAAACCTTTCCATTTTCACTACTCTCTAATAGTTGTATTTCTACCACCAAAACATTTAAATACTACATAAGTAGTATTTTGTATTACATGCTAATAGCCGACAGCTCATCACTTATTTTGCTGGCAAAAATAGGCATTATTGACATTGCAATAGCAAAAATCAGGAAGAAGTTGGCAATCCCTGAGCAGGTCTATGCCGAGTGCACGGCAAAAAAAGAGTTATTTGATGCCCAGCTCATAGAAGAAAGAGTAAAAAATGGTTTGATAGAAAAAAAGCATATTTTAAATGCAAGCCTTTGTGAGAAAATATTCAAGGATTTCAATTTGGGAAAAGGAGAAGCTGAAGCTATTGCCTTGTGCATAGAACTTAAAGCCGGCCTTATAACTGATGACAAGAAAGCCATAAATGCCTGCAAAGTGCTGAAAATAAAATTTGCCACTGTACCAAGACTGGCAGTAGGATTTTATAAAAAGAATTATATCGCAAAAAATCAAATTGATCTAATTATAAGTGAATTACAAAGCATTGGACGATACTCTAATCAAATAATCCAAAAAATGAGGGAGGACTCAAAATGAAAAGACTGGAAAGTGTCATGACTGTTAGACTGCCGCAAGAGGACTTAAGGGTTATAGAAGAAATTTCAAGGAAGCAAAAGAAAGACAAATCAACTACTGTAAGGGAGCTTGTCGAGCTTGGCAAAATATATCTTGCTATGACCCAATACCAGGAAAATAAAATTTCAATAGGCAAAGCTTCGGAAATTGCAGGATTAACCATTTCTGAGATGATGGAATTGATGTCTAAAGCCGGCATAAAAAGTAAATTGGAATTAGAAGATTATTTTGAAAGCCAAGAACTTATAAATGAGATTTTATGAAAAAAATTAATACTGTGGATTACGCAGCCTCAAAGCTCAAAATAGAAAAAGCCCTAAACAGCTGCAAAGAAGGCAGATGCACAATAAGAGAATGCGCTGAAATTGCCGGATTAAGATATTTTGAGTTTTTTGACTTGCTGGCAAAGGAAAACTTAATTGGGACAAATCCTGAAAATACAGAGTTTCTTTTTGAACAGATTAAGAAATTAAAACCCTAAAAGCCGCAAGAATAGTGTGAAGCAATTTGGTGGATTAGGAAAGAATTATATATTGCATTGCCTAAACTCTGTGAATGGATGAAATTATCTACGATCCTAGAGTATCATGGCAAATTGCAAGTCCTGCAGATTGTGTTAATAGTGAAGTACTGGCAAAAGGGGAATTATTCAAAGCAGTAGTTGATGTGCCTGATGCAAAAAGACATGATGCTAAGATAGAGGTCTTTGGAGAAAATGAAGGCTTAGAGTATATCTTGGATAAGACTTCAAATCCTTCTAGATATGCTCAAATTGTTGATACAAATAAATTGCCTAACGGACATTATCAAGCTCGTGTATTGTTGGATGATGATTTGATAGGTGAGCATAGATTTATTGTACTAAGGCCCAAAGATTATGATGCTTATTGGCATAGGTTATTTGGAGATGCTTGGGATAAGCCAGTTTATTTGGACACAGCTGAACCGCCAGAAATGGATAATATGGTTAGTTCATTGAATAAGCAATTAGGAGAGTTAATAAATATTTATTCTTCTGATGTTGATAGAATGGTGTTATGCCAATTATTGGGACCAATTACTGCTGCTAGTATGGTTGAGGATATGGAGCAGCTTCCTTTTGCAATAAAGTTCGAAAACGGATCAATGCCAACTAAATTTCCCCATATAGACTTAACTAAGTTTTTATGGGTGATTAAAGCCTTAGCGCCAAGTTTTGCTGACAAAGCATTTTTCTCTTCTGACACAGTAATTAGTTATAGCCTAACAGAAAGGGAAATTGTTTTGGATTTTAGATTCGGAAATTCGCTGTACTATAGACCTGAAAGACTTGCACAGAGATCCTATTACAGAGAGCCGAGAATTCAATCTGTTGTTGAACAATCTTTTGGGAAAAATCCTCCATTCGAAGTAAATTGGGGTAAAGATAGCATAACGCTGAAGTATAAAGCAAGGTAAGAAAATTCAAGTCAATTTTTTATGGCTATATTTTAAAAAATTTTAATAATCTTTATATACCAGAACAAAACTTAATCTTATAGTGACCTAAAATAGTATTCAACAAAAGCCAGCGCATAGGAGTTTTCGTTGACGTCCAGAACATGTATTATTCTGCAAGGAATCTCTACAACTCAAAAGTCAACTTCGCATACATTCTCAGCCAGGCAGTCAAGGGAAGAAGTCTGATAAGGGCAATAGCCTATGTCATCAAGGCAGACATAAAGGAAGAGCAGAATTTCTTTGACGCATTGAGCAGCATAGGCTATGAAGTCAAGTCAAAAGACCTCCAGACTTTCATCGGAGGCGCAAAAAAAGGCGACTGGGACATAGGGATTGCCATGGACAGCATAGAGCTTGCGCCGAAGCTAGACACGATTGTCATAGTAAGCGGCGACGGCGATTTTCTCGAATTGATCAAGCACCTGAAATACGCGCTTGGATGCCGAATTGAAGTCATGGCATTCGGAAGGTCGTGCTCCTCAAAGACAAAGGAAGAGGCAGACAACTTTACAGACATGGACAAGGATAGAAAATACCTAATAAAAAGATAAACAATTTGTTATAGGAGAAGATGTTATATGGCGGCAACACTAGAAGGAATTGAACCGAAGTTTTATGGTAACAAGGTATTATCTTTAATAAATACTGGCAATTACCGAGATCTTGTCCAGCTTCTTGATCATTACACTGTAGTTGTAGATGTTATGGTTGAATTAACAAGAAGTGGAAAGGTTGGACTAGATTCTGAGCAAGGAAGACAATCATGGAGGCATGTTATTGGCTATTTTTTATCTCAAGCCAATTATAGAAGAGCAGAAGATTTAAAATATGAATTAGCATGTATTTATCTTCCTGAATTCTCAAGTACTATAAAACGCAATCTGTCATCATTGCTTTTTGGAATAGGGACTGCGTTAGGTATGGGAAATCCTGAAGGCGGAGAATTGCTCAGGTCCAGATTTGAAGATAGATTCTGCAAAAGAGAAACAGCCAAACTACAGGAGCTATTAGGACACTAATTTTAAATTTTAGCTGATATCTTATTATTTCAATAAAGCGGCAGCATTGGTATAAATTTCGTCCAATGCGGGACGAGTATTGCCGCAATAAAGGAATAGAAGAGCAATAAAAGAGAATCACGGAATTAACAATTTTAAAAATAATTTTAATTCCTATTGTATATTATGTCATATACTTTTTGTGCAATCCTCATTCCTGTTAAAATGAATTATCTAAAAATTATAATCTAAAGATAACCCAAACCGCTATTTTTATAAACACAGCAGGAAATTAATATGCAATGGACTCAAAAATAAAAAATTCCATCCTGAAATACTCCCTGCAGAACGCCCTGAAGTACGATGGCAAGGCAAATCCCGGCGCTATAATAGGCAAATTATTTGCGGAAGACCCCAAGCTCAAGGAAAATGCAAAGGAGCTTGGCAGGGAAATAGCAAAAGCAGTGCAGCAGGTCAACCAGCTGGGGCTTGAGAAGCAGAAGAAAAGGCTTGAAGAGCTTGCCCCTGAATTGCTGGAAAAAAAGCCTGAGACAGAAGAGACAGGCTCGCTGCACCACATTGGGATAAGGCACGGCGAGCACGTGGTTACTGCATTCCCTCCCGAGCCTTCCAAGTATCCCCATATCGGGCATGCAAAAGCCATCATGCTCAATTATGAGCTGGCAAGAAGGCACAATGGAAGATTTATTTTAAGGTTTGAAGACACAAACCCGGAGCTGGCGGAAGAGGAATTCTATAAAATCCATCTGGAGAATTATGAATGGCTTGGCGTAAAGCCGGACAAGGTTGATTATGCCTCTGACCATATTGAAAAATTCTATGAATATGCTGAAAAGCTGCTGAAGGGAGGGCATGCTTATGTATGCTCATGCAGGCAGGAGGATTTCAAGGAGCTGAGGTTTAAGGGGACAGACTGCCATTGCAGGATCAATACGCCCGAAATCAACATGGAAAGATGGAAGGAGATGTTCAGGGCAAAAGAGGGAAAATATGTGCTAAGGCTCAAGGGTCAGATGCAAAGCCCCAATACTACATTGAGGGACCCGACTTTAATGAGAATCATAGATCAGCCCCATCCCAGGACAAGGAAAAAATACAGGCTGTGGCCTAATTATGATTTCGAGAATGCTGTCATGGACGGCATGGAAGGGGTCACGCACAGGCTGAGAAGCAAGGAATTTGAATTAAGGGCTGAGCTTCAGGGGCTGATTCAGACAATGCTTGGCTTCAGGCACACAAATCTCTACCACTTCGCAAGATTCAACCTTGAGGGAGTGGAAAGCAGCGGCAGGATAATAAGGGACCTGATAAAAAAGAAAAAGCTGATAGGATGGGATGATCCTTCACTGACTACAATAGTGGCGCTGAAGAGAAGGGGTTTTTTGCCGGAAGCTGTAAAGGAATTTGTCCTTTCCACCGGAATAACCAAGGCTGAAGCGGTGTTGACATGGGACGACCTGATAGCCCATAACAGGAGGCTTCTCGATCCTAAATGCAGCAGGCATTTTTTTGTTGAAAGCCCTAAGGCAATAAAGGTGGAAAACGCGCCTGAGCAGAAGATAGAGATAAAGCTGCATCCGGAATTTGCCGAAAGAGGAATGAGGAAATTCAATGTGAAAAATGAGTTCTATATTTCCGATAAGGATTTCAGGGAGTTCAAAGACGGCAAATTATACAGGCTGATGGACTGCCTCAATTTTAAAAAAAATAAGAATAAATTTGCTTTTGATTCATTGGAGTATGAAAAGTACAAGCACCACGGCGACAGGATAATGCACTGGCTGCCGAAGCAGGATGGATTAGTCAAAGTTGAAGTCATGATGCCTGACAAAAAGGTTGTGAAGGGCTTGGCAGAGCCGATGGTGGACAGCCTTAAAGCCGGAGATATTGTGCAGTTCGCAAGATTCGGCTTCTGCAGGCTCGATTCAAAAGAAAAGTCAAAATCAACGTTTTGGTATACTCATAATTGAGTAATATGAAAAAAAGAGGGCAGATATCGATAATAATTATCCTAGCATTAGTTATAGCTGTCTTGTCAACAGTCTTCTACATCTTCTACTACTCTTCCGCAAAAAGCAAAGCCGCAGCAGAAGTAAGCAAAAGCATTTCAGATGACTACCTGCCCGTAATCAGCTATTTGGAGGAAAGCATAAAGCAGGCTGCTGTCGAGGGAATTATAAAGATGGGGGAGCAGGGCGGGAAGCTAATTGAGCCTTATGAATATGCCGAAAAGAAAGGCGCTCAACCCAACGATATTGTCAAAGTGGCTTATGGGATAAAGAATAATCAGAATTTATTTAGAATAAATGGCATAAATAAAATGGAAAATGAATTGTGGGAGTATGTAATAAAAAAAATCAGCAGCATAGATTTTGGCGAGTTCACAAAGCAAGGGTTTCAAATAGAGAAGCCTTCTGAAGAAAAAATTAAGGTCAGCAATGCCAAAATTTTGGATGGCAGAGTGGTTTTTGATGTCGAATACCCCTTAAAGGCCGTTTCTTCCAATTATGCCTTGAAAGACAGGTTTGCGATTAATGTCCCGTCGGAACTGGGGTCAATGCATAAAAAGGCAGTGGAATTGGCAGATAAGATGGTGCAGGCAAAGAGCAGAGGAGATCCTTTTGATTTATCAGCAATAGACTATACCTGTCCAATAAGAATTAAAGTTTCTTATATCCCTGATAGTCCAAATGGCGAAATTATAGTTCTTAGGAATTATGATCCGATAATAACAAAAGATAACTACATTTTCCAGTTTGCTGCTGATGACACATATATAATGCCAGATACGTCTTCCTGCTTGGGGCAAATAAACGGAATCCCATGCGACTGCCCATAGCTGTTATTTTTATATTATAATCTCGGACACAAATAATTCACGCGAAAATCAAAGATTTTCGGTGTCCTGAAAATCATGGATTTTCATGAGATTAAAAAACTTTGTGTCCTCCTGATATAATGGCGGAAGAATTATTGCCTAATTATTTAGTTCCGCCATTATATATCAATGCTTTTAATCTTCTCTTTAATCTCTTCCAGAAAAATATCCCAGCTTGGGCGCCTGTCCTTGGGTATATAATGATTAATAACATTTACGATTGATTTTATTTGCTTTTCCGCAGCATCTATCCTTTGTAAAATAGTTTTCGCATCATCTTTTGATATCTTTAAGGGCCTATGCGGATATTCCAACAGGTAATATAAGTCAAAAAAATCCTTTCCTTCCATTCTGTCCTTTATGCAGTCTACCTTATGTCTAATCAGCTCTTCAATGTCATACACATTAAGCATTGAAGAGTCATAGGGCACAAAGCCAAAGTTAACAATCTTTTTGCCGTAGTTTCCTGCCCTTTTGATGGGATTAAACTCCAGCCTTATTTTATCTTTATGATTCAAAGGGTTTAAATAAGAGATATCATATCTAATTGTGTCTTTCATTCTTCTCGGACGGCCGATATCAAAACTGCCAATCCTATTTATTATTTCATTTGCCCTTGACAATGCCGTACTTCCAGCTTCTTTAAACAAAAGGTCAAAATCCAAGTCTTCTGAAAATCTTTTATTTTTTAAATATACCCTGTTTATAGCAGTGCCTCCCTTAAGTATTATATCATCAAATTCCTGCAGCGATAAAAGAATCTTGCTTATCATCTCGTCTTTGGCTATATAGTTAAGCGAAAGCCCTTCTTTGGCTGCCAATCTTCTCAGCTCTTCAATGTCCATTTAATGCCACCATGCTAAAATATTTTTTTCTCCCACATTATCCTGGATTTTCCATTTTTTATTAAATGCGGACTCTTTTCCATAAGATACTAATTTAACAGGATATCTAATGTTTTTCATTAAAAATTTGAATACAAAATCGGGAACTCTTAATTTTGCCGTTTTTTTCATTAATTCCAGTACATACCCTGTTCTTTGGCGCAATGCATGATTTTTGCTCATTTTAAAAAACTCTATAAAATCATTCCAATCAATCTTTGCATCATATAATGCTTTTGTTATATTTGAGAACCCCACAAGGCCCGGCTTTAAGAAGCAGTCAAAAATGGTCTTCTCAATGGATGAAATGTAAATATTATCTGCCCGCTTAAAGCCTGCAAAGAGATTTTTTAGCGGGATGAACTGAATATTGTATTTGGAGCCTTTTAACGGCACATTTTTACGGAAATTTTTAGTCATTACAAATATTGTAAAATCCTCATATTCTATAAGATTATAATGCCTCAATGCAGAATTTAGCCCAATATAGCCATTTTTTATATTTAATGCCACTTCATAAAAATTCTTTAATTCGCTTGGATTGTAGTACAAATCCTTCCTTGCCCTGTTAAGATAGCCTTTTTTGTACAGGCTATGGAGCAGCTTATTCCTTTTATTTGCTGAAATATCCGGAAATATGCACTTTACCAGCTCATTGTCTATAATCTCCTTATTGCTTATATACTGCCATACATTCTGCTCTTCTCGGGTTAAATAGTTTTTTTTATACATATTATTCCTTAATAGAGAATGATATATATAAATTTTTCTATTTACCACAAATAACTTTATAAATATCAATTCTAGGTTTGTATAAATCAATAAAAATGAGGAGAATACTGCCAATCTTATTGCTATTTATAGTCTTATCTAGCATCTCCCTTTCTTTAATTGACGACGACAACGACGGCTTTGCAGACGACAATGATCAAAGATATAAGCCGGATTTCTGCCTTAATACCAATGCCAGCGACAGAACTGACAGCTACGGCTGCTCATGCGCCCAAAAAACGGATGAGTCAAGCATAAATCAGCCCTTCTACTGCAAGCCTCTTGACCAAAACGATCCAAACTCCATATGCAGGGAAAGGTGCGGAGTTTTCGACTTTAAGGCGGCGTGCAATGTCTCTGCCACGAAAGAAGCGGATTTGATGGTCTGCCCTGAAAGCAGGTGCGAAGGCAACTCTTTGGTAAAATATGGCGGATCCGGCTACAATAAATGCGTTGACGGGAAGCTGGTGCAGCATAAATGCGAAATAAAGGAAACAATGCCAAATCATCCGGATTGCTTTAAATGCTCTGACGGCACCAAATACGGAGAATGCAATTCAAATGGGTTTTATTGCGGCATTAAAGCTGAGAATAAGATAAACCTTATAGGCAATGCAGGCTTTGAGAAAGGCGAAGAAGGATACACTAAAAGAGGAAATGCTGTCATTGATGGCACAAGCCTTGTCAATGAAAACGGCATAAAAATAGGCTCAAAATCAGCAAAATTAGCCTCCTATAATGATGCTTTTTACCACAAGCCAATCCCTCTGGCAGCAGGAAAATACAGGTTTTCCGCCTATGCATCAGGAAAATGCAACAGGATAAGGCTCTATTTTGAGGAAAACGGGAGATGGACAAATGTATGCTCATTTAGCAGCAATAAGTGCAGCGACTGGAAGGCTGATGTTAGAAATAAAGATGAAAAGTGGCAGAAAATTTCTGATTCTTTTGATATCGGCCCCAATTCTATTGAGGATTTAAGGGTTGTATGCGAGGACTCCGGCAATTTTGAGTTTTGGGTAGATGGGATGACGCTTGAGAAAGAGGATTTTGCGCAAATGCCTGAGTTTGGGGAGAATGAAGGGGTTTGCGGGAGAAAGACTGCACCAATTGAGCAGCCGCTAATACAGAAGGAACAGCCCCAACCAACCCCAATATTGCCGCAGGAACAGCCATTAATGCCAACAGCACAGCTTCCTATTCAAATCCTTAAAGGAGATTTTGACGGAGACTGCAATGTTGATTTGGAGGATTTTTTTGATTTTGCTGCAATATTTGGAAAGGAGAAAGGAGATGCAGAATATGATGGGAAATTTAATATTGATAATGGTGATGAAAGCAAGAACAAGATAGATTTAGAGGATTTTTTTGCTTTTGCGAATGAGTTTGGAAAGTCATCCGATTATCCTAAAACTAATGATATAAGCGTAAGTGCAGACAGAGAGAAAGATGTAAGAACTAAATTAAATGTAGATATTGGATATACAGACAATATAAACAGGAAAGGGAATATCATTAACCCTAGGAATATTGAAAACTCAGATTCCTTGGTTTTTGCCAAAAAAGATGTAATGCTTAAAATCTATGCCAAAAATTCTGAAAAACCAATAGATAATGCTGTTATCAAGGCATGGTTTGAGAATGATAATAAGATAACTCAGATAGTATTATCAAAAAATCTTAAGTATGAATCTGATTTAAATTATATTTCTTATGATGGATTTATAAAACTGTCTGAAATCAATTCAGAATTTATTAAATTAACAGTTACCTTTTCTGATGGTGCTGGGGGAAAAATTGAAAAGTCGGCATTAATAAAAATAAGAGACAAAAAAATAGATTTCTCATGCAAAAAAATACTTGATAATGGTCCTAATGAAAACAAGATAAACATAGTTTTGGCAGCAGACAGTTATTTGCAAACATCCAAATTTGATGCTGATATAGACAGGTATTTGTATGGAATTAAAGACGATGTTAGATCCTCCGATTCTTACGGATTTTTTACAATTGAGCCAATAAAATCAAATAAAGAAAAATTCAATGTCTTCAAGCTGTCAAGCACTGTGAATTTCAACTGCGGAAATCAGCCAACAGATACTGATATTCCTTGTGAAGAGAGCGGCATAAGGGAAATTGTCAGCCAGTCATGCGGAATTGGCAAGGCAGATGTTATAATAATGATAGGGGATTATCAATTTAGAGGCTGGGCTTCCTATTCTGGTTTTGCAAAAGCCACCAATCCTTATACTACAGTTCATGAATTTGGTCATGCATTTGCGCAGCTTGGCGATGAATACTGGGCAGATTATGATAAAACATATATGGACTTTATTGAAAATCAAGGGTTATCCAATATTGATGTTGAGGGATGCTCAAAATGGTGCTCAGGGAAAATAAACTCGAAAGAGCCATGCTATGAATATTACCAAAAATGGAAAGAATGCGCGGAGCCTTACAAAAAATATCCTTATAGTAATGAAAAAGAGCTTGAATCATGCTGGGTTAAGTATAATGATTTGTCGAATGAAAAGACTAAAACTTTCCTCAATGATTGCAATATCGGAACTGATTGCCGTGAAGAGACGCAATGCTATTTCACAAGTCATGGCGTAGGAACATTCCGTCATATAAGAAATGCCCTAATGGGTGATGGAAAGGAGCATAGATACGGAATAATTAGCGAAGAAAAGATACAAACGGTCATTGATTCTTATGGTCAGCCCTCGGGAAGAAGATTATCAAAGCCAGCAACTGATAAGATAATATGGTATGATAATCTTGACAAAAGCGGAAAAATTATTTCTGGAGGCCATATAGACTTGACAGCTATGACGGCTGGAACAAAATCAAAGCTTTTGGCAAAGACTATGGAAATTTCTAAAACAATTGGAAGCCAAGAAACAAAAGATTTTGAAGATAAGATAAATAACGCTCTAACAACAAAAGCAGCAAAACCAGCTAAATCTGATCCAGAAATTGAAAAAATAGAAGAGATGATTGATTTTGAAACAAAGGAGGTTAAAACAGAAACTATAAACCCATCTGCTTTGATTGATGCCTATTTGCAGATAAAGGAGTCATCTGATCAAGAAATTAAGAAATTAGATGAAAATACGAAGCAGGATATGCTGAAACTCCTCTCTTCTAACACGCCTAAAGAGGAAAAGCAAAGAATACAGACAAGACTGGCAAAATATGCAACAGAATCAAAGGAAGATTTTAAGAAAGTTGGCACATGCGGGGGCATCAATATCCCAGCATCTGAAGATGCCTTAATCAAAGGTGATTT
Source organism: uncultured Methanosarcinales archaeon (assembly GCA_964454865.1). Lineage (GTDB taxonomy): Archaea > Nanobdellota > Nanobdellia > Woesearchaeales > GW2011-AR4 > JACOZO01. Next base: position 20,572 of record CAYVTQ010000004.1, on the reverse strand, counting down.
AGCTACTGATAATGTCAAGAAGTTAATTGGAGACTTCAACAATGACTGCCAAGTAAATATGGACGATTTCTATGAGCTTAAAACCGCATACAACACCAAAGAGGCAAAATACGATTTAGACAAAGACGGCGATGTTGACTTGGGCGATTTCTTTGATTTTGCCTTGGAGTTTGGAAACGAGTGCGAGGAAAAAGCAGAGCCTAAGGCAGGCAAGCCTGCAAGAGCAGGGCTTGCGAAAACAGGAGAGGCGCTTATAGGAGATTTTGACGGAGAGGGGTGCGTTGATGCAAAGGATAGAGTAGAAGCAAATCTTCACCTTCAGAATCTGTACAGCAAAAGGCCATCGGATTCTAAGATAATAGGAGGATATCCTCAAGATTTCACCCTTCAATCTTCAGACGTTGGCTTTTCCAATGAATTGCAGGCTCTTACTATCAAATTTGATCTTAACAAGGATGGTTACGTTTTCTATCTGCCATCATATGGGCCTATTGAGCTTGCTGTAAAAGACACTAAAATATGGTCAGATAACTACAACAAAGGATGCATGAAAGTAGATGCACAATGTGGCACGGCTTCAAGTGATATTCCTTCTAATGCAATGCCGGCAAAAGACTTGTGCGCTCCAAATAGGGGCACTAATTCACAGGTTCAAGACAAGGGAGATAAGTGGGAATGGGACTGCCTTGGCGCAAATGGAGGCTCTAATGTAAAATGCCGTGTTCCGAAAAAAATACAGCCTGAAACTCCAGCAACAGACTGCAGCAAAATGGGCACAGAGGAATTAAGGAACGGCTGCCACATGTTCCTTGCTGTAAGCAAGAGAGACATTTCATTATGCTCAAACATCAAAGATACTCAAAGCCCTCTTACAGAAGAGCAGAGGAAAATAAACGAGAAGAATCTCAAGGATTATTGCGTATCCAAAGTGGAAGTTTTTAAGCAGGGAGGTTTGCAGAAGCCTGCTGCTACCCAATTGGAATGCGGAAATAATAAAGTTGAGCAAGGAGAAGAATGCGATGGCACAGCAGACACAAAGGCAGAAGGCGCTTTGTATGACGGGGAAGGGATATGCTCGGAAAGATGCGGGTTTGAGCCTGCAACTCCTGCATGGATAAAATACGAGAAATCAATTTCTGTTGATGGCGTGCCAAGAAAGCTTGGAAAAGACACCAGCAATAATATTTTGGCTTCAATATCAAAGCCCGGCCTTACAGCAGTTATCCAGAAATTCTCTTCAGATGGAAATGATTTAGGGGTATTTTCAGATGAATTGCTTAACTTTAAGAGATTATCAAATGACTTTGAAAGTGTGTGGTCATTCGCAGTTGATAAAACTGGTTGGAGGTATGTCATAGTAAAAGATGAAGTTTATCCATTTGACGGCAGCTGGAATTATAATAGAAGAGGCAAATTTGATCCAAACAGGCAGCTGAAAAGCACAAAAGAGCACGCAGGCGGTCCGATATTCACCAATATAAAATATGACAATTTTGCAGATGCCCTTGTCCTTCTTTTTTATCACGGATTTGCAATATATAAGCCTGATGGAAGCCTCATTAAGGAGTATGTTGCAGATTATATCAGCCCATATCCAAGACCGATTGATGCAGCTATTTTGGACGATAAAATTATAGTTCTTAGATCAGACGGCTATGTTTATTCATTAGACAACAAAAAAGAATTTATCCAAAATCCGAATATTGCGGAAATAATTACTGACCTAAAAATAAAAGAAAAAGGAATCCTTAAAAGGCCAAAAGCAATAGAGACAGACGGCAGGCATATCTACATTCTTGATACTGATCCTCTAAAAGTCCACATATTTGGGCTTGACGGGCTTTACATTGGAAGCTTTGCAACCCAAGCATCTGTAAAGGATGAGCAAAACAGAGGCGGGCTTTTGCACAACAACGGCGCTCTTTATGTTGTGGATGCTTCTAATAAGAGGATAGAAAAATACATCATTTCTGCTCAGGCAAGTAAAAAGCCCGTTGGAACTGCATTGGCAAAGACAGATGGATGTTCCATTTATGGAATAATAAAGGATGAGGAAGGCTATGAAGTGGTACAAGCCAGCGTAAAGCTGCTAAGCCCTTCAGGAATGCTTATCTCCCAAACAACTACAGGCACTAATGGAGACTATTGCTTAGAGAGCATTAATCCTGGCAAATATTCCCTATCTATTTCTGCCCTTACATATGCTTCCCAGGCAAAGGGCATTGAATTGCGCTCCAATGACAAAATAGAGTCAAACTTCAAGCTTAAGATTTTTCCATTCCAAGTCAATGAAGTTGTCCAGCAGGAAAAGAGGCTTACTCCTGCTATTGTAAGCGGCAGAATAACTGATAATTTGGGCATTCCTTTGAAGCGCGGCAATGTACTGATGCACATTCTGACTATAAATGGAATAAACATAGACGGCGTCATAAAAAGCTCCGGCAAAAAAGCCGAAGAGCTATTTTATAGGGAATCCGGAATTTTTGAGGATGGCTCCTTCCTAATGGGAAATATTCCTGTAGGCTCATCAATCGGCTCATCGACTTGGGTAAGCCTGATAATAACCTCTCCGGGATACAAGACAAGAATTGTCACATACGATGTCTATGAAGGCTCAAAGTATTTGGCAGGCTCATCTTTTTTTGTTGAAGGCATAAAGCTTGAGCCTATCCAGCAGGCTTTCATCTCAAGGCTGAATGAAATAAACATCTACGACAGCAGAAAGAATCTTCTGTCTGCAAGCGGCTCTTACAGCCATGTTGACACTGCAGACGCGCAGGGAAAGCCAGTTTCTTACGCTATATTAACTCCTAAAAACTCGCCAATATATGTACTTGCAGGAGCCAAAGGAAGCGTTGTCATTGAATATTCCTCCCCTCAGTCATTAAAGCGGGAAAACAGGGAATTTGTTTACAAAGGAAGCGGAGAGTTTACTGAATACATAGAATATGATCTTGTTGTCAGGGCAATACCTCCTGGAGGCAAAGTGCCTGAGCAAACTGCATCAATCTACAGCCTAGGCGATGAATTGGCGTATTTTGGAGGGGAGGTATTTGATAAAGATGCATCAAAGAAAGACTGCCTTGACTCCACGCCATTAGGAAAGCTGGAGGGTTATGAGAAGATTGCTTTGGCTGAGGTAACTGAATGCACGACTTCTCCAACAGTTACAAGCAAATGCAAGGTGGAAGGCGGGAAGATGATTACACTGCCATTGTGCAGAAATAGATGCCTTGGGGAAGAGGTGGAATGTGGGGAGGGAGAATCATGCCAAACTAGTGAGGGGGTTGGGAGGTGCATTTCAAAAACTGGAGAGCAGCCTCAATTTGAATACATTGCCAAAATAGGCGATGAGAAGTATTACATAGACTATGATTATCCCCTTAGGGAAACTGCTGACAAAAACGTTGTTGAATTAGATTTTTCTATTCCAGTATTCTATGACACTAATGGACGAGCAGGTTTTTATATTTATACTACAAATATGCCTATTGGTTTTAAAGGAGAACTAATTGAGGTTCTTAATTACCCTGGCAACAATTTAGCTGGAAGGATAAAGGGTTTTAAGTTACATCCAAACTGGGGTTATGTTATTGATGATTTGACTTCTGATATGTTCAATATAGATGGCAAGAAGATTGGTGAAATACTAAAAAATAATGGCAACTTAAAACCAAAAAAAGTGATGCCTTTTTTCATATTATCATTATACTCTTCGCCATACGGCGGAGAATTGAAAAATGTTCCCAACGATAATTTGATTGTAGTTGACACTTTACAGCCGACTTTGCACTTAGTAGGTAGAACAAATAAGTGGCTTAATGAAAACGATTTTGAATTGAAAATAAATGAAAAGCCATTTAGGCCCTGTTGCCCTACTAACTTTTTGGATGAGCAAGGCAGCTTTGACTTAACAATAACAAATTTGGATTTGAAAAATCTTGGATTAAGTTCGGCAAAAGAGATAATTTTAGAAATTATTGTTAGATATAACAATGAAAATGTCATTTCAAGAAAAATAAAGATAGCTGGAACAGGAGACATTATTGATATAAAAGGATTTAAGCTAAAAAGGCACGGAAAAACTGCGGATTTGCCATATACAAGCCCGTCATTAATTTATGATATGGTTGGTGTAATTGACCAATTGAGCAAAGACTTTTTTAAAGAAAAACCATTTGCTACTATAGTTTTGAAAGATGCTCCTGAGTGCAATGCCGCACCTCCGCAACTAATAGTTGAAGATTATACAATGCTGAGCGGATGCTTCTCATTGGCGTCTAAGTACGAAGATAACAAAAGAATTGTAGAAGACATTACGACTCATGAAATGGCTCATGTAATTTATGATAGGCATTACAATATACCGGGATTGCTTGGAGATTTTGATGGTATATATAACTGGTATATTAGATTTAAGATGAAAGAGGATAAAATTAGCAACACATTCGGGAAGCCAAGTGCAATAGCGGGAAATTCCCCATTAAGAATATTGCAGGACTGCCATTATACAAATACTATATGCAGCATTACAATGCAGGAACTTACAGGCCATCCATGGGACACTGCTAATGAGCTTCATGCAAGCGCGTTCATGATTTACAGAAATCATGCGGATTTGCTTGTTAAAGTAATCCATGGATTGACAGATGGAAATATCAGGAAAGCCTTGCCTGAAGTATTCCAAGAAATAATGAATGGAATGAATGAATCTCAAAGAGCCGAGATGCAAGAAGTTTTGATTGATATATGGAAAAAATTAAAGGATGTAAGATTTAAGGGAAAAGTGTTTACTTCTGATGGTAAAGATCCATTTCCAACAAAAGGCCAAGGCTCCCTAACCCCCCAAGAGCAGCAGCTCCAGACAGCCTTGGCAGACACTTTGAAAGGCGGCATCTTCTTCCAGACTGAAGCATCTGTCAATTCGCTAATAAAAAACGCCGAAACAGGTTTGCCGGCAAATGATTTCAATAAAATCTTATCAAAGGCAAACAACCAAAATCCATATGTCTTCTCAGGCAAACAAGTGTCAAGCATAGAGGGATTGTTTAAAAGCGCACGAACTCTTGGCTCAGGAGTCACAAAAACCTTTGAGCTTGGGGGCTTTATCTCAGACCTTCACGTTGGAAGCATTGCCAATCCAACAAATGTCAAGCTAAAATCCACCAAAAGCCTTGGAGAGCATAAGTTTACTGTAGAGATTGAAGGAGACCCAACAAAAGAGAAATTTGCCATAGGAGTAACCTTAACTCTAAATTCCGAGATAATTGTGGTAAAAGGGAAACTAAAGCAGGACAAAAGCGGGAATTACGTGTTTGATGATGACGGGTTTGCGATGGCGGTTGGGGAACAGGATGTCTATGCCATGAATGCAAATTGCGACCCCAACAAACCTACATTAACACGAAGAACCAAAAAAGCCGCCCAGAATTTTTTATCAAAAGTAAGCTTCGGGCTGGCGAAGACTGGGGAGCCTTTCTGCTTATGCCAAAATATAGCAGACCCAAATGACAAGATAGGCTGTTTAATAAGCAAAATTGAGAATAAAGAAACCTCTTCTATAGAAAAACTAGAAGCCATTAAATCTATCGGAAATATTGCTAAAGATATTGAGGGAGAAATAACAAAAGAGCATCCTTTAACTAAAGCTATTGTAATCTTAGGGAATTTATTGGAAGACAAGTCTTTGGATGCTGATACAAAAAAAGAGGCAATTCTCAGTGCAGGTAATATTGCAAGACTCTTGCCTTTAAATATGATTGATAGCACAGACCACCCATTATACAAACTATTCTTGAAGGTGCAGTTCTCCATAATACAAGAATTATACAACAAGAATTACGATGAAAACTTAAAGAATAAATTCAGAATAATAGGAAACCTGCCAGTCAGCTTTAATCCTAACAAGATTATATTCGGTTATGGAAGGGCGATTGTAGGTGATGTTAATGTCAATGGCCTATCAGAAGAAGACACCAGATTAATTTTTACCCATATAGGCGATTATATCTATGAAAATAAGAATGATATTATATCAAAGTATGGCATTGATTATTATGAGAAACTAAGATCAAGCTACCTTCATTATGCAAGCAATATAATGCATTACTTAGACTATGACCTCATGATCAGCAGATATGTAGATAGAAACTTAATTGCGAATTATGACAGATTCTATAACAAGAACTGGGATTTTGAGAATAGGAGGTTTATATACTATTTTTGCAGCAATGCTGGAATATTGTTTGATTATTCTAAATACTTCCTTCAAGACCATGTAAAGAGAGACAGCAAAATATGGTCTTGCATCCCTAACCTATTAGATTTGCTTAGTGATAAGAACATCACATCTGAGTTGAAAGAAGAAATAATCAAAACTTTAAAGAAATTCTCAGCAGTCAATGGATTCAAGCCGGATGACGCTTCAATTAATATCATTAAGCAGAAAGTAATTGATGAAAAAGACCAGAATCTGAAGAAAAAATATGTAGTATTGCTTGCCGCTTTTGCGGGAAGAAGCGAATCCAGAAACAGTGAAATACTTAATTTCCTAAGAAGCAACCCTATTTTAGTATATTCTGATTTAAAAGATACCTATGACAACGAATTTCCGGTCAACAAGCTGATAATATTTTCCGTAAAGCAGTTTAACGATGTTTATAATAGGCTGGAAAAAACCCATCCCGAAATAAAAGAAGATTCAAAGAAATTTTCAATTTCAATTGCTGTTTTAAGGTATATTGATGGTGATGTTGGCAAAACAGATAGTGGAATAGATTTTATTATGAAGAAAAGAGCGGAATTTGCCAATTTTGAATTAATCAATGATAAAAGCCATCTGATTTTTATAACCCACAATGAAAAGGATACAGCAGGCTATAAAGGATACAGGTTTGATAATGAAAAAATTATAAATTTTGCGGAAAGAATTGGCGTTAAAGATATGCCTGAAAAAAGTCTAAAAGGGCCTGAAGGGAAGAAAAGATTTTTACAGCTAGTAAAGGATAGTAAAGACAAAAAGGATGTAGTTATTTGGCTTGATGGGCATGGCTCAGAGGATGCTGTCTGGCTGGCTGAAGGGGATTACATACCCATGAAAACCGGCGGAGAAACTCTGCCAAAAGAGCAAAGGCGGATTAGCTCAGAAGAATTAGGAGATGCCTTGATTGAGCGCGGCAAGGATAATCTAGCTCAGGTAAGGATAATTGTGGGAGCCTGTTTTAGCTACAACTTTGCTGAAAATCTTAATAATTACTTAGCTAAAAATGGTGCAACATCCTCCCCAACAGTAGTTGCGATAACCAACAAGAATAATGTAGGGGCTAGCTGTCTTGTTGAAGGAGAATACTCTTATAGCTGTTTGTTAAATTCTTATAATAGGGTTTATGGGGACAGAAAAAACCAGCCTTTTATAGGGCAGTATGCGCTTGACGCAGAAGAATTCATGTTTGACAAGCAGGATAATGGGGTTTTCTTTGGAAGCGATAAGGGGCCTTCTACTGAAATATCTTCTAAAGACGACAAACTCTTCGAGCAAATCGCCGAGCTTGCATTAGGCAACTGCGCCGTTGCAGGAACTGGAGGAGTTATTATTGACGTAAAAAACGCGCTTAGGGATTTCATTACAGGCTATCAGACTGCACAGCCTAAAGACGTCAAGACATGTCTGCTACCTGTTGAGTCAAACATTAACTCTCTAATCATGAATATTGTTAATGGAATGAAAGGCAATAATATGGAACCGACCGAACAGAATTTTATTGCAATAGTCAATGTGGTATTTAATGAGAACAAAGAATGGAAAAGATTTGAAGAAAAAATAAAAGATAACTTTAGGAAGAGGGATTATTGCAACTCTAAATGCAAGGATACTGACGGGCTGGACAAGTTTAGAAGTGGGGAAGTTATTACTTATAAACCTGAACCCGGACAAACATTTGAAGATGGGACTCCATATGTCAAGGAGATAATAAAGAGTGAATTCTGTAAGGATTTACATAGCGTTGAAGAAGCTTATTGTGATGCATATTGTGAGCAAAAAATAGAGATTATTGAATGTGGAAATGGCAATATTTGCGCTAAAGGTGAGACCGTCAATATTAGGCCTACTGGGGGGATATTAAGGACAGATCCAAACTATGTACCTTTTAATGCAGCCAGATGCGTTCAAAAAATAAGCCCAATTATAAATATCAACGGAAGACCAATTCCAGATACAATCACTGATTTTAATTGGCAAATTTCAGTCCAAATTCCGGGGGAGCAGCCAAAGTCAATGAAATTGTACAAAAAAGTTCTTCCAAAAGGCGGCTTCATGGGTAAAGTTAATGCTAATTTACAAGGTGGAACATGGAATGCTCTAATGGACGCAACAGATTTGGATGCAGGAAAATATCAGATTTTAGTAGTTGCGGATTACGGAACATATCAGAAAATCTGGCAAAATGATGCTGATATGCATGATATATTGTACACCATCCCTTATAAAGTGCTTTTTGTGCCTGTTAATTGGGAGGAAGGTGTTGAAGATTTTAAGCGATACGCTGATGAGCAATTTGAGTTTTTTGTCGATGCCTTTCCATTTAGGGATTGCCCTGAGCGTGCGCAAAATGTTTTGATAACTCCCGATACGCTTAACTGTAAAGTTAATTTTCGCGAATTCAGTTCAGAAAATATACAAAAAGCAACTCAGGAATTTAACTCGTGCATAATGTCGGGAGTAGGTAAAATTCCAAATATCATAACAAATTTTGATCCAAAGAAAGATTATTCTCAAATAATTGCCCCTCCAAATTATAATATTGTAGTGGGTTTATTGTCTGAAGAGCCTTACCACAACATAGGGGGATTTATGGCAAAAAAAGACTTAAGGACTATTTTTGTTCTCGCCACTTCAAAAGAAAAAGATGAGAAAAGCGTTGAGGCTTTTAAGATTATTCTATCTCACGAAACTGGACATATATACGGTTTAAGGGAGGAATACACTAATTACTTAGATACTAGCCCTGTTGATTCTCCATTCGGTGTCTATGGCGGCTTTCCAAATGAATTAAAAGTGGAATATGGGTGCAATCCTGAGTCTGGAAAAGGTTGTTGCGGACCTATTGGAAAATGTGCAACTACATTAGGTCAAAAGCAATGCAATGCCCGTAGCCAATACTTCCCAGTAGTCAGAGAGAATGCCAAAAAAGATGGGACTATTGAGGAATGCGCCAGAGACCAAAATGATGATATTAAGTGCTGTTGGGAAGAAGGCTCTAATGAAGAATGCTGTTTTAAAAGTGATGGATCTTTTTGTGGCTGTGACCAATACTCCGCCTGTTGTATGGGAAATTTAAACAAGTTTGATAATAGAGGTAGGTCTATAATGTCGACTGCCACAGCTCAGGGCCCAAGGGGTTTTAGTGAACCAGCATGGCAATGGCTCAATTCAAAAACAGAACTATCTTGCCCTAAGGTGAGTTAAATGAAAAAAACAACAATATCATTGATTATGGCTTTATTATTGGTTTTTCCTGTAGTTTATGCAGAGAGAATACTTTACATTGATTTTTCAATAGATAAGATGGATATTGTAAGATTAAACAACATTTCGATTAAAGAAGGAAAAATGATTATTGAAGATTCACTTAGCGATTATTCTATTCAGTTTCTTGATGACAATCAAGCCATATTATTATCGCTTCCAGTTAATTTAGAGATACCTGCAGACATCCATATAGCGGGATTTTTTGATTTGCCTCCACCCAAAACCATAGAGGAAATTAAGGGAGAATCAACAGTGTCTATAATATTTAATGAAGAATACAAAAGAATGAGAATAACCAAAAACAACCAAACCTTGTTCGAAGACTCAATTAAGAAATACCTCTGCAACAAGAACAGCGTCTGCGAATATTTTGAGGATAGAGAATCCTGCCCTTTTGATTGCAAGCAGAGCAGCAAAGATGGGTTTTGTGATAATGCCAAAGATGGTATCTGCGACTCTGACTGTGTTTTGCTTGATGAAATTGACTGCGGCAGGGCGAATGCCGTAAAATCGCCAAATGAAAATGAAAATAGCCTCCTTAATGTTGTTTCTTTCTTCATAATAATAGCAATAATAACTATCTTATATATTCTTTACAGAAGAAAAAAGAAAAATATTTAAGTCTTGGAAGGAGGTGATAATTTAACCATAAGATACTCCCCCGGAACAGATCCATTAAAGTTCACAACGGAGCAGAGAAATGAAATGCTTATCAGATACCAAAAAGAGCTTTCCGGCAATAATCAGCAAGCATCCTTTATTATACCCTAATTTTACTTACATGTAAGTAACATTTATATATAAGCTCCTATACTTACATCCTATGCGGGGCGACAAGCGGGAAAGGATGCTAAGGGTGCTGCTCAACAGCAGGGAAGCTTTAAGCAAGAGCGGGATATCAAAAAGGGCAGAATGCACTAGGCAGTGGGTTATTCTTTTTTTGAGGGTATTGGAGAAAAAGAAGCTGATAAATGGAACTGCTCCAATAAGCCGAAAAAAGCTTCTGCACTATTGGATTTCCATTTCAAAAAAGCCGAAGAAATACAGAAGCTATATGGTTAAAGAGCCATTAGAGCTGCTTAAAAAAACCAAGATGGATTATGCCCTGACAACCTATCAGGCAGAAAACATTGTCCAGCGCTATCTGTTTCCAACTAGAATTGACCTGTACATAAAAGAAAATGACTTAGATAGTTGGCACAGCCTAATGACAAAAAATGGGTTATATGGAAAAGGAAATGTGAGGGTAATAATTGCAGATGAGCATATAATGTATGGAAAGAGAGTTATAAATGGGCTTTCAATAGTCTCACTACCTCAGCTTATTGTTGATTTGGCTAATGAAGGCGGCCCCTGCAAAGAAGCATCCGAAATGCTGATGAAGAGGCTTTAAATGTATAAGGAATTTGAAACTAGAACATCCTTCAACTACTTGAAGGAAGTCATTAGAAACCTGAATGAGCCTATCTGCATATTAGGGGGATGGGCTATATTCTTCCATGTAAATAATAAATTCGAGAAAGCGCAAGGCATGGCATATTTAGGCAGCAGGGACATTGACTTGGGGTTTAATATCACTGGAGACTTGAAAAATTCTGCTTTATCCCAAGCCATATCAATATTGACAAAAAAGCTCAATTTTAAGCCGTTAAGCTTTAGGCTGATGAAAGAGGTTCATACAGAAACAGAAGAAGAGATTAAGGATGGCAAGATTGTGCCAGCCCACTTTATCTTTCCTATGTATGTTGATTTGATAGTTGACTCAATACCTAATAATTTCAGAAAAATATTTGGCTTCAATCCCATAGATGAGCCTTTGCTCAAAACTGCATTCAAGGAAAGGGAGTTTATAATCAAAAAAGAATTTGGGAAAAATCTGGTTCTTCCGAATCCAGTGCTTCTTCTAGCAATGAAAGCAATCTCTCTCCCAAACAGGGATAAGGAGCACAAAAAGATAAAGGACATCTGCGACATGTTTGCTTTGGCATGGTACACTGACATCAATATTGAAGAAGCCAGCCTGACAAGATATATCTCTAAAAATGCCATTGGGAAATGCCTAAACTCAATAACAGATAAAGATTTTGAAAAAGGGGTATCTCAGATAGGCCATGGAAAAGATGAACTGGAAAGAGTGTTCAATATTATATGCAAAAGGTATTGACTGACTTGATTACAATGGATCAAAGAAACGAAATAGTCTTAAGATACCCAAAAGACCTTTACGGCTCAACCCTTTTAATTTCGAGCCCGTCAAAATCCCTGTCATAAGAAACAAATTCTGAGCAGTTTGCAATTAAGGCTGTAGTGTAATTAATCAAATCGAATATATTGAGGCTGTACTTATCAGCTCTTTTGAAGCTTTCAAAAAGAAGATTCCCGTCTAACTCAACAATAGCACCATTGGATTTGAATATTGACCTAATGCAGTCGGAAGCATAAACCTTATTATTTTTTATCGCTGAAATTGCGTGATGGGATTCCACAAGGCATAATGTATTGGTGACAAAATCCTCGAACATGATCTTTCTGCATTTTTCATTGTCGGCATTTCCTGTAAAAGCTTTTATTATGACATTGGAGTCGATGAAAATTTTCATCTTTTCCTCCTCAGCTCATGGCCCATGCATATTATTTCTTTGGTACTGTACTTCTTTATTTGGCTTATCTTGTCCCCTATCCTGAACATTTCCTCCATTGACGGAATGTTTTCATTTCCCATAATTCTTTTGATGACAGAATCGTAGCTCTCCCTTCGGTGCTTTTTTTTCCTTTCCAGCTTTTCCCTTGTGTCTTCATAGACCTGTATGGTTGTAAGTTTCAATTTGACCACCTCCTATAGTTGAACTATAGATAGTTATAGTAAGTATATAAGATTTTTGTTTATGTGGAGATAAAATAATCTCAAGGCACCAAAAATGGCTTAATGAATATGCGCCAAAGAAAACTCCATCTCAATAAGACGCCCCAATCTCAATTTCCTTGTTTATCTTCCTGTCAAGCGCGTCCAGCTCCGTCTTCCTCCTGCCCACCTCGGACTGCTTCCCGCGCATAATCTCATGCATGCTTCTTTTCAGTCTGTTGAGTGTTTCCTTAAGCTCTGCCGTCTCCCTGCTCTTCTGCCTGCCAAGCCCTTCCATTTCATTTGCCAGCCTCTGCTTTGCCAGCCTCTCCTCAAACAATTTCTTCTCCATCACTATTATCTTTTCAGCCATCTTCCTGAGCTTCTCCTGCTCAACTGCGTTGAAGCTGTGCAGCCTTTTCTCCTTTTCAAGCAGATGACCCACTTTTTCCTCTATGTGGTTTATTTCGTGCACAGAAATATGCTTTCTATGGTGCGCTTTCTGCCTTATTTGGGAAATATGCTCATTGAGATCCTTCCTTGCCTTTTCCCTTGTATGATACCTTCCACCTATCAAAAAAACCGCTTTCATAAAATCCATGAAAGGCTTTGGCGCTTGCTCCATTTTACTCCTTCTTGCCGAATAAGTGGAAGCCTTTTTTCTTCTTCGGCTCTTCCATAGGAAATTCGTCCAACTCCGGAAAATCTAATGGGGGCATGTCATTCGGAGCCTGCATCGGCGGCATCATGCCCTGCATTGGCTGAGGCATAGGCGCCATCGGCCTCGGACCCATAGGAGGGTTCATTGGAGGCCCCATAGGCGGCATCATGCTCCCTGGTTTAGGCCATGCAGGAGGGGGCATTTGTTGCGGCGGCATCGGCTGCCTGGAATCTCCAAGCTTTTCCTTGACAATATCAGACACGTCAACCATGCCTGTCGCGATAGTCTTGTTCTGCTCGGCGATCTCGTCAAGCTTTTTCATGATTTCCTCATGTATTTTTCTCCTGTCTTCCTCAAGCTTTTCCTCCAGCTTCATCTGCTCAGAGGCATTCTTGAACATGGAAAACATGTCATTTAATAGCCTTGAGAGGTCCTGAATGCTGTCATAAAGCTGCTTGTTAGTCACTTGGCTGCTTTTGCTGTCAGCCCTAATCCGAGAAATATCTTCATATTCTTCTATTTCTTCCATATCCAACCCCCTTTTTTGATTGTTATTCAGGCTTTTAATATATAAACTTTTCTTTTTTGCCATCTCAATTTCCAGAAGAGCAACATTTAAAAATGAGCCATATTTCTTATTCCCTATGGCAAAGCTGAGGAAGTTTGTGGCTTACAGAAGAATTGAAAGGCCATACACAAGAACGTCTAAATACAAGAAGCAGGCATTTATCAGGATGACTCCTCAGGTAAAAATAGTCAGGTTCACATCAGGGAGCCAGACTAAAAAGTTCAATTACACTCTCCATCTTTTGTCAAAAGCAGACCTTCAGATAAGGGACAATGCCTTGGAAAGCGCAAGGCAGACGTCCAACAGGCTGCTGGAGACGACACTGGGAACTTCCAACTATTTCATGCGCGTAAAGACTTATCCTTTCCATGTTCTTAGGGAGAATCCATTGGCATCCGGCGCAGGAGCAGACAGGTTCAGCACCGGGATGCAGAAGTCATTCGGCAAGCCTATCGGAAACGCTGCAAGAATAAAGAAAGGCGACACAATCTTTGAGCTGTCAGTAAACAAGGAGCACCTTGACACTGCAAAGGAGGCCCTCCACAGGGCGCTTACAAAGCTGCCTTGCTCGTGCATTATCGATGTCAGCGAGAATAAGCCCCAATAATTTCTTATCATGTTTTTATCTTCTCCAAAGCATCCTCATTCCCGTCAAACCTTTGGATTATCTCTTTTAATTTTGGTTCATCCAAATATTCAATCTCCAAAAGAAAATCGGTAAAATCAACCTTTTCGGAACTGTTCATTCTTTTAATCAGGAATTCATACGGGTAATTGACAGCAGCCCTTATTTTTTTGGATTTTATAAGATCAATTATGGTTTTGTTAATCCATTCTATCACTATGTCATTCTGCACGGCATTTATGAAAGGGCCGTCCGGAAAAGCATCAGTAAAAAACCCAGTCATTTTATCAGCCTCGTCAGGAATTAATGGCATGATGCCTTTCATCCCGCCGCATTCCCCGAAAATCCCTTCCTTTTTTATTTTAGCCTCCTCCATATTCAAAAAATGGCTCCCATTAAACGGGAACATCCTGCACACATAAGCCCTTTTTGTATAGTAAATCGAGCATTTATTATTTTTAAGGAAAGGGCATGAGTCATAGTCCATATGGTAGCTTACAATTATCGCCTTGTTGGAATTTAAGTCAAGAATTGCCTTGGAAGGCATTATTTTTGCATCAATATTGGCTTCTTTCTGCCACTGCATGAATCTCTTTGCTTCCCAGTCATAAAGCGGAAAAGAGGTTTTTCCTGTAGGATTAAGCTGCACGACAGGAAGCACGCCATAAGCGTGCTCCTCCAGAAATTTTAAGTCGGAAGAGGACATGTTTCCCCTTATTATGCTGCAGCATTTTCCGCACTGCGAGCATTTGAATTTTGGAGCATCAGGCTGAATTTCTATTTGCATTTTGAATAATAGAACACTTATTTCTTAATCCTGAATTCTCCTGATGGCAGCGCCCTTATGATGTCATCAATCTCCCCGCCGATTTTATGCCTTATTGTTTTTGCCATTGCGCTGGCTTTCTCATTTCCCTGCGCCAATTCAACAAATTTGGCGCAATGCGCCTTTACAGCCTCAGCAGGGCCTGCCATTATTTTGCTGTCTTTAGTCATCCCAATTGCAAGGTTTATCTTGTTATCGGCATAATTTGTCTTGCCGTAAACCATAAACGCCCCTTTCCCCATATATTCGCCTGACTGGGCTTTTTTGCTGACCTGCTCGGGCTTTACATAAAATGCAGGAGTAGTCTGCAATCCAAGCTTCCATGCCCTGCTGAAAGTGCATGTTGCATCTGCAACTTCATGGATAGTTTTTTCTCCTATCTGCTTTCCCCCGCTTTTCACGATAAAAAACGGCGAGCCCGCCATGTCGGTATGGAAAACAATGTCATCAGGGCTTGTGTATTTCTTAATGACAACCTCATTTGTAGTCGCATCCCTTCCCCCTATAACCAAAAGCCCTTCTGAGCTGAAGAACCACCTGAACTTTTCATACCACTCCTTTTTTGCCGGAATTCTCCTCTTTTCCTCATTTTTCTTCAGTTCTTTCTCTTTTTTCGCTTCAAGATCCTTAATCTGCCTGAGGCTGTCCTGCAATGCCTTCTCCGCCCCTATTATTTTCTTTTTTATCTTCTTCGCTTTCTCAAAATACGCAGCCGCATTCTGCTCCACTGTTTTTGTCAGGTCAAGAGTAAGCCTTGCCATCAGGCACCTTTCTTTTTGTCAAGTATCCTGCAGCTGCCACTGTAGTCTATAAAAATAACCTCGTCGTTCTCATTAAGGCTATTCAGCAGCTCTGCGTCTGCGGCAGCGTCAAAAGTCTCATATGTCTCCATGTCCATGATCTGCGCCATGTTCTGGGATTTAGAAAGCAGCTGCCCTGTCTTCTTGATTATATCCAGAATGTCAACCCTGTCGGTATGCCCGAAATTTACGGTTTTTTCGCCTTTCCCGTTTATATCGGAATAATAAATCTTGATTTTTGAGTGGGAATGCGTTCCGACCGCAACAACCTCTCTTCTTTTAACATAAGCCGGCCCGCCGTTTATCAGAAAGTACATTCCTGCCTTAAGCTCTGACGCATTTGCCACAAAACCACCTTTCATAGAAATATTGCAGTCATTATATAAATTTTCTGAATAATATCAAATGAGCGGGCCCAGAGGGATTCGAACCCTCGGCCCTCTGATTAAGAGTCAGATGCTCTACCAGGCTGAGCTATGGGCCCATATAAATTATCAAAGAAAAAAGTCCAATATAAAAAGCTAACTACATAATCTTGAGTTTTCCTGTAATCCTGTCAATTTTTTTCTCATCGTCAGGCCCTATCCCAAGGCAAGTCTTTGTCCCAGGCTCGACAACAGTATGCCCTGCATCAGTTATCAGGGCGCTCTTTAGTCCTGCATCTTCAGCCATTTCCCCGAATTTCAGCAGATCCTTCTCATCTTTGACCTTAAGAACGACCTTTTTTGCCCCTTCTTCCCTCCATCCTTCCACAGCTTTCTTGTCTGATTTCAGCGCTGCTTCCAGCGAGGCATGGGCTACCTGGGCCGACATTTTTCCCTTTGGAAGCTTTAAGTCTTCCCTGACTAATATTACCTGCTTGTAAGCCATTGCCTTAGCAGCACTGATTATTATTTATAATTCTTTGGTTTTGGCGGCTTCATTCAAAAATTGGGTTGGCAGCCTTAGGGTCAAGCCCTTTAATCAGGCACTTAAACAGAGTTGAAGGGGATGCTCCATACAGGACATCAACGATACTGCACCACATACTATGCTGGGTGAGAAGCTGCCAACCTGCGAATGCGAATTTGGACGAAGCAGTTTTAGAGCCATACAAGCAAAAAATTTTTATAAACCAAAGTATATGGCAATTATGATGCAAAATGGCGCTTGATTCGCTATATCTGTGCTCAAGATGCAGGAACAAATTTGACCTCAACAATGTGAGGTATGACAATAGAGGCAACCTTACATGCATTTCATGCCTTGGAAAGACTGACGAGTCAGCCAGATTCAAGATGGAAACCAATTCATCAAATCCCAATTACCTAAAGTATATCTGCGGAAACTGCAGGTTTAAGTTCACAATGAGGGTTGACAGCCCTCGAAAGCGCTTCTGCCCCTACTGCGGCAAAACAAATCTCGTCCAGGTCAAGAAATACAAGGACGAAAACGACCTGATTAAGGAATCCTCTGACTCAAGGTTCGATTTCTAGAGTTCCCAAAAAACTTAAATAGAGGTTAACATTAGTCAATGCCATGGAAGGACAGATAGCAGAGCAGAAGTCTGAAGGGGCAAAGAAATACCTGCTGCAGCATGACAGGCCTAACTGCATCGGCTGCGCCGCATGCGCCGCTGTCGCGCCTGAATTCTGGACCATGCATGAGGATGGAAAATCCGACATCGTGGGGTGCAGAAAAAGGCCGGATGAGTGGGAGGAGCTGGACATTGAGGAAAAGGATTTTAAGGCCAACAAAGAGGCTGCTGAATCCTGCCCTGTAAATGTCATTCATATCATAAACAAGGAAACCGGAGAGAAAATTATTTAAGCGCTCGTTCTATAATCAGATTTATGAGAATAGGCCAAATCAAAAACACCTGTCCGCAGTGCCATTCTGAAACCATCAGGAAAGTTCAGTACATGGGCATAATCTGCATTGTATGCAACGGCTGCGGCTATGATGAAAGAAGCTTGTATGAGGTTTATCCTGAAGAAAAAGCCAGCCAGAGCCAGAAAGGAAGATATACTCCCTATAGGGCAGGAGGCCCAAGAAGAAGCGCAAAATAAGAGGTGGTTAAATTTAACACTGCAAATATAAAGAGCATTGCCAACAGATTAAATATCTACCATTACATGATAATATTTCTGGCACTCCTTTGCATTGCAAGCTCATTATTTTATGGATTTGGAGTGAAGGCTTTGCTCCATGCTGCAATTGCAGTTTTTACAGCTTCAATTCTGGATTTGGCTGCCGGTTATCTGAAAACAAGATCACTTGCATTGCCTTACAGCGGCATCATTTCAGGGCTTTTCATTGGCGGGCTGCTGGCCCAGGATTTGAAGTGGTGGATCTATCTTTTGGCAGCTGCCATAGCTGTATTGTCAAAGCACATCATTAAAATCAGGGGCAGGCATGTTTTTAACCCGGCAAACTTCGGCATACTGCTGGCTTCTGCAATTTTCGGCGCTCCCCATTCATGGTGGATATCTTCCCCGATAATTCCGGTTATTTTATTTGGTATTTTTGTTATATGGAAATTAAAAAGGCTTGATTTAGCGGTAAGTTTTTTGGCTTCTTATTTCATAATAAGCATCATCTTAAATTTCAGCATAATCAACAGCCTTAATGCGCTGTTCCTGTTTATTGCCAACAGCGGGATTATACTATTTTTCTCGATGTTCATGCTCATCGAGCCAAAGACGACCCCGGCAGCAGGAAAGCAGAGGATTGCTTACGGCATTATTGTAGCGATTTTATTAATAGCCTTCGGCAAGGCAGTCCCGGTCCACGATTTGCCCCTGGCGCTGGCTGTCGGGAACATTTTTGGGTTTTGGCTGCGCAAAAAATAATTATATCAATTAATGCACTAATCCAGCGGACTTTTGACTTTAAGAATAACAGCCTCTTCCTTGAATCCACTGGTATCCTTTTCCGACACAACAATCATAATCAGCTCCTGCTGCGCACCACCTAACAGTGATTAAGAGGAAAATTCTTGCAGAATTTTGCACCGACCATTATAAGATAATAAATCCACGAGAAAAATTTATAGATTGAAACGTAATTTTATTCTTATGACAACCTACATATCAATGCTCCGCGGAGTGAATGTCAGCGGCCAGAAGAAAATTGCCATGGCCGAGCTGAAAAAGGCTTATGAATCCCTCGGATTCAAGAAAGTGCAGACTTACATCCAAAGCGGCAATGTGGTGTTTGAGTCTCAAAAGGACGATGCCAAAAAATTAGGAGAGGATATTGAGAATAAAATAAAAAATTCTTCGGCTTTGAAGCTGCTGTCATAATAAGGACTAAGGAGGAGATGAGCAATGTCATTGCGAAGAATCCTTTCCCTATGAAAGACAGCGGCAGCGCTTATGTGACTTTTCTTTCCGAATTTCCTGATGACCTGCCGAAGGAAGGGATAGACAGGGCAAAAGGCCCGTCAGAAAAGATTGTATTTTCCGGCAGGGAAATATATCTCCTTTGCCCAAATGGGTACGGAAAAAGCAGGCTTTCATAGGGAAAGGATAATCCATGCTTTATTTATTGTTTCTAAATTTCTTCCATTTCCTCTTTTTTCTGGAGATGAAAAATAAATTAGGGCTCATTCAAATGTTAACTCTCCTTTCGCCTTAAACAGCTTCTTTCTTAGCCACAGTGAAACATCTACCAAGCTTATTAATACGGGCACTTCAAGCAATGGGCCAATCACAGCAGCAAAAGCCTCCCCGGAATTTAATCCAAATATGCCCACTGCAACAGCTATTGCAAGCTCAAAATTGTTGCTGGCTGCCGTAAATGATAAAGTCGCAGTATTCTGGTAATTTACCTTTAGCCTGTAAGACATAAAGAAGCTTATGAAAAACATAACCACAAAATAGATGAATAGTGGCATTGCTATTCTCAAGACATCAAAAGGCAGTTCAACAATATACTTTCCTTTGAGGGAGAACATTACGACAATTGTAAAGAGCAGGGCAACTAAAGTTATCGGCGCTATTTTTGGATGGAATTTATGCTCATACCATTCTTTGCCCCTAAACTTAATGAGGCTGTACCTTGTGATAATCCCCGCCAAAAACGGGATTCCCAAATAAACAAAAACGCTTTTTGCTATCTCCAAAACTGTGATATTTATGGCAAAACCCTGCAGCCCTGCTAATGGTGGCAGGAAAGTTATGAAAATAAAAGCGTAGATCGGATAAAAAATTACCTGGAATAAAGAGTTCAGCCCGACTAATGCAGCAGCATATTCTGTATGCCCTCCTGCCAGCTCGTTCCATACTAAAACCATTGCTATGCATCTTGCAATCCCTATCAGGATAAGCCCTGCCATAAAATGAGGATAATCCTTTAAGAAGAGAATTGCCAATAAGAACATCAATAACGGCCCGACAAACCAATTCTGAATAAGAGATAAAAATAACACTTTTACATCCTTAAAGATATTGCCGAGTTCTTCATACCTCACTTTTGCCAGCGGAGGGTACATCATAAGGATTAATCCGACTGCAATAGGTATGGATGTCGCACCTATGCTTAATCCGGTAATTGCATTAGAAACAGAAGGAAAGAAATACCCTGCTCCTATTCCAATACCCATAGCTAAAAATATCCATAATGTAAGGTACTTGTCTATTGTCGGCAGGCTTTTACCTTTTTCCATTCAAACCCTTCCTTATAATAGCTGTACAGTAGCTTAACTTATGTCCGCTTTTGTTAGCAGGACATTTGTCCGC
>CAYVTQ010000003.1:0-52813 GCA_964454865.1 uncultured Methanosarcinales archaeon | reverse complement strand
CTCCAAATCAGCCAAGTCAATCAAAGGCTTCGGAAATTTCCCATAGTCATCAAGAATCCTGCTGCAGGCTGTATTAACCCAGCATTCAATAAAAGGAAAATTCTCAGCCTGGTTGAATTCCAAAGTGTCAAAAGCAAAAAGATAGCAGTTCTTGTCTTTTAATTGTTGTTTCAATTCAACTGCCTTCTTGAAATTATTCTGCCCGGGCTTTAGCGAAACAAGGAGCCCTATTTCTTTTGCATGCAGAAACTTCAGATAAGCTGATTTTCTCTGCTTATTATACCTTTCAACTTCCTTCATGTCTATTTTTGACATTATCGCATGGATGGGATCATAGCAGAACACTTCCTTGCTCGTTTTCAGGGCAACTCCCAAGGGATGGAATTTTCCTGTTCCAATGTAGATAAAAGCATCGGCTTCCTTGCTTACTTTTTCAGCCCCGCCCTGGTCGCACCCCAGCAGTTGGGTGTCATAAATCTGCCTTTCCTTCCCCATAAAAACTTTTTTGCCCCTGCTTTCCAGAAATGCCCTTATTTCATCATTATAATCAAGAAACTGCACTGTCGTAACATAGCCTATTTTCTCAGGCAAAATGCCCGCATCCAGGCTAGACAAGTCGATTCCCCCCTGATACCTGCCTTCAACCATCATTATTTTCATAATCTTATAGTAATTTTGATGGTTTTTAAAGGTTTATATGGCAAATTTTAAATAAGCATTGTTGGAGAGAATGCATAATGATTAAGAAAACAAGGGAGATAATAAAAAAGCTGGAGCTTGGGCTTCTGGAATTCCTAGTTGGGCTTCTCATGTTTGTGGGGCTTATCGGATATTTCTACCATGTTCCAGCTGATGTCGAATGGCTTGATCACACCATAAGCTTTTTTATATTCTCTGCTTTATTTTACCATCTTGGAATAACTTCTATTTTATTTGGCCATAAAAATAAGAAAATAGATTTACTTATCATAATCTCATTTTTTGTTCTTTTTTTTAAGGATGTAATAGCCTATACGGAAGCAGCCGCATACAAATTTGTGGCAATAAAATTTGTTGATTATTTTTATATCTTTTTCAGGAACAATCCCGAAATCTCGGTTTTGCTTACTTTTTACCTTGGCATACTGGGGCTGATTATTGCCAGCATATGCATAGCAGGAAAATTTGATACGGGGCAGAGAAGCTTTTTGGCTGCAATTAAGCAGAAGCCTTTCAGGAGCAAGGCATTAAAATTCCTTTCTATATTAACACTCCTGCTATGGTTTTATTTTTTTGTGTACAACGCGATACTCGAATGGCTTGAGTTTACGCTTGATGACCCAATAATCTTCATAGGGATATTATTTTTCATCACTAAGATATCCAAGCACAGGGTCAAATTCCACAAAGATGACTTTGTGTTTAGGATAGGGGAGTTTTCGGAAAACTTGTACAGCAGGTTTGTGCGTATTCTTCATTATAAGCATACGGTGCCTCTTGCAATATCGGGATTGATAATTCTCCATGCCCTGACTGATATAGGTGTTTTTGTTTTTTCATTGACAACTGGAAAAGAAAACATTTACATAGATAAGCTGGGCAGCGAGCATATTTCTTTCTACGGACGTTACTTAGAGGATTTGAGTTTGCTTCAAAATGGGGCTGCATTTGCAAAACTAAGCCTCATAATAAATTATGTCTTAAATACACTCTCTTTCATAATACTATTAATAATACCTGTTGCAGCATGGTTCAGGATATTTTACCAGAAAGAGCTTCATTTCAGAAGGATATACCTTCCTCTAATATATTCTTCCCTGGCTGCATTCTTCCTTCTTCCTGCCTACTCCATAAGGCAAATAAAGGAAGCTGGAATTGCAGGAATTGATATAGTGTCAAATTCCTTGATGAAATCTCCCTCGATATTATCAATGCTGATTCAGGATCAAGCTTCAGTAGTAATCTTAGTGGCAGTCTTATCATTAGCCGTTGGAATTATTGTTTATTTTCTAAGCGGGAATAAAAGGGCAAAAAGAGAGCTGTACGCATTGTCTATTTTGATAGGAGTCCTATTCTATGCAAAGTATATTTATCTTTTTTGTCTAAGCCTGGCTGAATATCTTTATTCCAGCATAATCTTCCTAATAAAAACCCCCCATATTTTTATTGCGGCCATATTGGCAATTATACTCCTCATCTCCATCGTTTTCTACGTAGGCGGCTACCTGATGTTTGTTTACGAGCTGATAATGGAATATCACAGGAGAAAATGGTCCGACCCGATAGACGAGGAGCTTGTCAGGGCTGTTTCAAAGATAAGAAAGGCAGAGAAGAAAGTCGCTAAAATTGTCAGGCATGATGGATGAAAGGTTGTTTTTAGAAAAACTTAAATAGAATGCATAAAATAGTAAACTCCGGAAGAATGATTAAAAAACTTAGCAGAAAAGCCCTTGAAATAGCCCCTTCTTTCCTCGTTATAGTCATAATGGCAGTTTTAGTCATAGGCTCATTGTTCTATTTCTTCGCCAAAACAACTTCCTTCTTTGGAGAAGGCTCCTGCGACCTGAAGAATATAGAATTCATGGGGGATCTGCCGAACAGGCTTTCGTTGTTGGCCGGCCCGCAGGGCTACAAGTCAAGGGATAAGTTTACCTTTAAAGTCCCATGCGGAGACCGGGCTTATTTTGTGAACTTAAACAAGATAAAGACAGATGCAGAAGCTAAAAAAATCATTTTTGATTCCTTAAAAGACGAGCCCCTAATAAAAAGCGAAATTGAATCCAACACAGGCAAGAATTTCTTTGTGATGAACGGCGGCAAAATGGCTGCCGCATACAATCTTCAGGGCTTAAGCGTGGATTACCCATACAATCTCTGCTTTGATACAAGCTCCAGCAGGACTGTAAAGATAGAGATGGAAGGATTGGGAAAAGATGGGGTAAACATAATCCCTTATTGCGAGCAGGTGGAATGCACCACTGTGCCTGAGATAGTGCAGGGAGATGATTTGGATGAATTATTGAATATTGCCTGCGGCACTCAAAAGCAAGACGATGACTGCCATGTAAAGGAAAGGGAGAATATACAAAATGCGCAGGAGAAAGATGCTGAGGGAAAGAGCAACATTGAAGTAAGGCTCAGGGTAAGCACATGCTTCCCGGAAACCACAAAAGTTGAGTTCTTCATAAAGCCAAAGAATGGCATAGAGGCGAAGGAAGTCAAGTTCATAGAAACCTTAAGCAAGACAGACTGCTTTAATGACTTGAGCCAGTATCTTGAGAAGGTTGAAGGCGGCGATGCCGACACGGATGTGCTTGTCAAGTCAGATCCAATGCTTGTCTGGAGTTTTAACGCCTTAAGCGAAGAGAAAAGGGTGGCTTACCAGCTTGCCAAGATAATAGACGACAAGTGCAGGAAGCAGCTGAAGGCAGTTGCCGTTCCGAGACTGATTACAACTACAGGCGGAGCCTCAATAAAGACCGGCAAGGATCATCCTAAAAGGCTTGAGCAGGATGACGGCAAACGCGGAGAGCCATTGCCTGACGACATTCAAAAAATACCCGGAGACTTGAAAGGAAAGAGAATGGAAGTAGGCGATGAAGACCCTGCAACAAACCAAAGGCTGATAAGGCAATTAGGCGATAAAGAAGAACATAAGGCAAGAAAAGCTGGGCAGATACAGCCTGGAGGGAATACGGCGCCGAGGATTGACTTTGGGAATCAAGACAAGTTTACATTAGACTCTGATGATACTAATTTATTAATTAAGAAAATATGGGAATTTGCTAATGATAGAGAGGATAGACCTGAAAGAATGATATACAGAGTTGATAAGCTTACAGAAACAACTTCGACCTCTATAAGATGTGATATTAATAATGGATTTGTTACCTGTGATGGAATATCAAGTGCTCAAGAAGGAGTTAGAGCAACTTTTAAAGTATCTGTAACTGATTCAGGCGGAATGATAGGAGGAGATACATTTGAAATTATAGTGATAAAAACTTAACTGTTACCTTGAAAGTCTTATGTTCTCTGAACTGGCGTATGTCACTGAAAACGATCTTCCTACTTCTTCTCGAAATTTCACAGTTGACGTTCCTTCCTTAACATAGTCTGTAATATCTAATCTGTAAAGCCTCCTATCTCCATTCCTATCCTGTATACGCTTAGTACCCCCAGCTATATGGGTTATTCCATTATCTTCAATCCTAAATTTAATATCATCCCTATCTTCAGTTTCAACATAAGCAAACACACGAGTTTTTTTGGGAATATTTATTGTAAATTGATACCAACCCTCACCATCCTTTTGTATTTTTTGTAGTGACGCATCGCCATAAAACACCGGCGCCACCATCCCTTCCATTCTGCCTTCAATATCATCCCCATCTTTGTCAGTCCTAACAACTCCCGCATATATCCTCTGGCCTTGCATTTTGCTCAAGTCAAATGAAACTCTATTGTCCTGGGCTACAGCATTTTTGGATGCCCTCTGCTGGAGAGAAATAGGGTTGCCGTCAGAGCCTATCAGCGGATTGCCATTTGCATCATACAATCCGGAAGTATAAGTATCCCCGGCAACGGTCGGAAATTCGAACTCCCCTACGCCACCTATTGTTGGAGAAAACTTAACACCTTGCATATATCTCTGTCCCCCTTTTGCAAATCCCAATGCAAATGCAAAAAAATCCTCTAAATCTACGGCATCATTTTTGTTTAAGTCTAATCTTGGGTTATAACCCTCTTTCTCTTGGCCTTTTTTTAATCCAAACGCCAATGCAAATGCAAAGAAGTCTTCCAAATCAACTCTCCTGTTCTGGTCAAAATCATAAGGCAGCCATCTCATTCCCAGCTTATTTGCCATATCATCTGCTATAACCTGAAGATTGTCTTGATCTGCAGCTACAGGCTTCATCAACCCTTTTGTTTTGGCAAATGCCGCCCTTTCAGCGTCAGTTGCATTGTCATAAATTTTATTTCCCTTAAAATCAATATACTGCCCTCTGCCGTCTGAGCCGAAGTTTATTCCCATAGGCTGTACAATCTTCTGCACAATTTCAGCTAAGCCATTGTCAGGCGGAGCCCCATAACCTACATTATTAACTCCATCTTTCTGCCCAAAATGCTTTGGCGGCTGTACATATCCGCTTTTAGGCCTGCCGTCGTCTGTGGCTCCGTTTGAAGGGGCTAAAGGAGTATTATGTCCACATCCTAACCCTAAAATAGTTATTATAGATGGAATTCCTATTATAGCTCCTGCATCCCACATAGCTCGCTTCCATCTTGAAGGTGCACTGTGCTGTGACGGTCCTATAAAATCAGCTACTTCAGGCTGGTAATTTCCCCCAAATTGCATACTATCATCTATTTCTTGATCTAGTGTTTCTGCCATTTTCACTACTCCAAGTAGGTAAATGGCTATTTAAAGGTTTCGGTTTTGTACTACCCTAAAGAAGTGGCGGATTTATATAATTTATATAAAAATGAGATGGGGCTGGATTTTTGCCTCAAAGCCGCTTAAAAAAACACAATCCAAGAATTTATCTGGAAGAATCAGCCTGCCTTTCTATCTCAAGCTTCTTTGCGATTGCGTTTGACGCATTGCTCAGCCTGTAGGCATTAATCAGCTCGTCAGTCAGGCACTGCACTATTGATTTTTTTGAGTTGAATGACTTTTGATAAGAGCCCTGCACCATATTCTTCAAAGCCTGGTCAATCCTTCTCTGCGGGCTGCATTCAACAGCTTTCGGATATCTGGCTCCGCCGTATTCAATTGTGATTATCTCTTCCCTCTGCGCCGCATTCTCAAGCGCTTTCACAAAAACTTTTACAGGATTTTCCTTGACTGTGCTTTCAATCAGCTTAAACGTGTCCTCCACAATCGAGTAGGCAGTTGCTGCTTTTCCCGTAATGTGGTAGCTCGTCTTGAAATGCTTTTTGCTCTTATGCCCCGGCACCATCAGCTTATTTATCAGCCTTTCAACTACAAACACCTTGCTTTTGTGGAACCTGTTCTGGGCGTATCTTGCCCCTGTTTTGGGCACAATTCTAGGATTCAACGTGATGTACTTCTGCAGGCCGGCGTCATCTACTTTAATGCCTTCCATGCCCCATTTGTTGAATATCCTTATGTCTGCCATTTTGTAATTACTTCCTTGCCTTTTCAATGATCCCTTTTAACAGTGCGTCAAGGCTCTGGTTGTTGACTTTGATAACCTGCCACCTGACTCCCGGAATGTCTCCTTTTGACTTTCCCATTGCGCCGCCAATGCATTCTATTATTATCTCATCATGTTCGTCTATCATCTTTATCGCGTTGTTTCCGGGCGCAAAAGCAGTAACCTGCCTGCCGTTTTTTATCAGCTGGACGCGGACGCATTTTCTCATTGCAGAATTAGGCTGTTTCGCCTCCATCTGCACTTTCTCAAGCACAATGCCCCTTGCCTGCGACGCGCCCTTCAGCGGGTCGGACTTCTCCTTAAGATTCAGAACTCTCTTGATGTACTTCTTGGAATGCCATTTGCCGAAAGTCCTCCTGTCCCTCAGTCTCTTGGCGGCATTCAGTCCCGTTGTCTTCTTTCCCATTTGATATAAAAAGGATATGTATATGGTTTTTAAATGTTTCTCATTTGGAATTTCAGCCATACGAGGGCGCAGCTCGGCAGACGAGGGCAATTTTTATGCGAAAGAAATAAAACTAAGTCTTTGGTTTAATGGCATCATGTACTCTACACAACCTTTATCTCCTTGACATCAAAATATCTCTTGATGATGCCTCCGATGAAATTGATATTCTTCCTGTCCCTTCCGATCAGCATCCCTCTTGTTTTTGTGTCTCCGCATTGAAGGTAGAGCACGCCATCTTTCTGCTCAACATTCTTCAGCTCAAAGGGAAAAGCCACATTTCTTGCAAACTGCGCGACATCATTCCTGAATTCGACAATCTTCACATTCTTTTTCAGCATATTCTCAACTCTCCGGACATTGGCGCCGTTCTTCCCTATTGCTTTCCCTATCTCATTTTCCTGCACAATGAAAATGAGGCTGTCGCCTGATATTGCATCCTTCAGCTTTGCCCCAGTCACGGATTCAAACAATGGCATTATCTTGATAAGCTCAAGATCATATTTTATCTTTGTCATTTAATCCTTGAGCACTCCTAATACAGAAATAGAAAATGGCTTCTTGCAGATGACTCCAAGCTCATCATTTGGATATTTTAGCTTTACAGCTTCTGCGCTGCTCAGCGCTGAATAATACAGTATGCCTTTCTCAACTCTTTCAGGGCAGTTGGAAGACATAAGCACTCTCTTTATTTTTCCAAGCTTCAGGCCATTTAAAGTCCTCTCTGTGCCTATTGTTATATTTCCTGCCTGGACAATTTTCTTTATTTCCGCTGTAGTTACTGTTTTCATTTGTTTGCTGGGTTGATACCCGCCCCTTTGGGCGCCTCACTTGTTTAGTGTCTGCTGTTCCCAGCAAACACTAAAATACCCCACCGCTTGCGGTGATGGATTTTTATTTTATTTTTTGCCCATTGATTTCATGTACAGGCTCGGCAGTCCTGTCCCTATGGGCACTACCTGGTTTATCATGACATTCTCTACGACAGAATTAAGCTCGTCTACCTCGCCAACCAATGCAGCATTGATTATATTCTTTATAGGGGTCTCAAATGATGCCCTTGCCAATACGCTTGACTTTTCGCTTACAACACCATATCTGGTGATTCCCTTAACGCTGCCGGACACGCACATGGTGTCAGCCACAAGCATGATATGTCTTATATCCACATTCAGCCCCTGGCTCTCTATAACTTTATAGACTTCCCTTATTATTGATTCTCTTGCAGCTTCTATTCCAAGCACCTGCTCAATCTCAAAAATGTTGTTTGTCGTTGTCCTGTAGCTGTCAACTTCCTCGAGCTGAAGGACTTCTGCAAGATTCGAGCCTGCTGTTATTATGATGAACTCTTCTCCCCTTTTGACCGGCAGCACCTGGCGTATTCCTTTTACGCCTTTTACAGTCAATCCCCTTATCTTTTCCTTTATTTTGTAAACTTCATTAAAAGTCTCTTCCTTTGATTTGCTTTTTATGACTAATGAATCGCCGTCATCTTTGATGTTAAGCCCTTTTGTCTGCTTTGTTATAGCCTCAACCGCTTTTGCATTTGTAATTCCTATGTCTTTCATCTTTTCCTTGTCAAGCTTTGCTATCACTGTCAAATCAGTGATGTTGATTGAAAACTCGGAAACAATGTCCTGCAGCCTGGTTTCTTTTATAGAAAGCGCAAATTTTCTCAATTCTGCGATGTCCTTCCCCTTTGCCATGTCCTTATTCAGGTAAATCTCCATCATAGGAGTGTCAAGCTCTTTCCTGCCGTCAAGGATCTCAATGATTCTTGGCAGGCCCATTGTTACGTTCATTTCGGCAACGCCGGCGAAGTGGAATGTATTTAATGTCATCTGCGTGCCCGGCTCCCCTATTGATTCTGCTGAAATCACGCCGACCGCCTCTCCCGGGTTGACCTGTGCATTGGTATATTCCTCAAAAGCCTCTTCAAGTATCTTCTTAAGCTTTGCCTGGCTTATATTCTTCGGAACATTCTCCGCAACTTCATCCAGCATCTTCTTCGGAAGCTTGTCCTCATATTCTTTGTATATTCCTTCCATTTTTTACCCCTGCAGATTGGATTTGATTATCCTTTTGATATTCACATAGCCATTTTCTGATTTTGAGACATCAATGCCGTCTTCCCCATATGCAAACTGCACTATTTTAGACGATGCGTCCCTGACAGTATTGTCGTACTCTATCCTCAGGTCCTGCATTGCATTGGCGAGCCTTCTGTACAGATAGCCGCTTTTAGGCGTTCTTAATGCAGTATCCATCAATGAGTCCCTTCCTGTCATTGAGCCGAAGAAAAATTCCTGCGGCGTCAGCCCTGTCTTGAACCCATTCGCTATGAATCCCCTTGCAACAGGGCTTAAATCCCCCCTTGAAAAGCATGACAAAGTTCTGCCTTCATACCCCTTATCTATTCTTTTGCCCCTCATAGCCTGCTGTCCGACGCAGGCAGCCATCTGGGCAAGATTAAGCAAATTGCCCCTTGCCCCTGATTTTGCCATAATCATAGTGTTTGAGTTTTGGTCGGCATACTTTGCAACAACACTGCCTGTTTCGTTTCTTGCCTTGTTCAGAACTTCAAGTATTCTCAGCTCCAGAGTTTCCATAGGGCTCTTTCCGGGAAAGGTTTCAAGCCTGCCCTCATTATAGTCATTTATGAGCTTTGTTACATCCTTTTCAGCATTGCCAATCACTTCTTTCAGCTTCATCTTTGCGTCTGGAGGCATGTCGGTGTCGGCCAATGCTGCTGTAAATCCTGTCCTTAGCAGGACTTCGATGCCCAGCCTAAAAATTTTTCCAAGCAATTTTATCGTGAAATCCTTTCCATATTTCTGGTGCAGCCTTCTCAAAAGCAGCCCCGACTCCTCGCCCAAGCTTGACCTATCCATAACCCCGCTTATAATCTTTCCATTTTCTATGACGACAAAAGCATCCTTTTCATTATCCTGCTTGGACGGGTCAAATAATCTCGAATTTCCTTCATAATTAAAATCCTCGGGGAGAAGCATGCTGAAAACTTCCTTTCCGCTCATCATACTTTTTCTCGGCAGCTTTGAAAATTCAGTGAGCCCGACAGCGCTCAGCAGGTCTATAGCTTCCTGCCTTGTAAGGTTTAAGTCTTTTGTCAGTAGGTAATTTCCGGATATTGAGTCCTGCATGCATCCTATAACACTCAGCCCATACCTTAATGAAATAAGCTGGGTCTGCACTTCCATCAAAATCTCGGCTTCTATCCTTGCCTCCTCTGTCTGAGGCACGTGCAGGTTCATCTCGTCCCCATCAAAATCAGCATTGTATGGGTTGCATACAGCAGGATTTAGCCTTAAGGTCTTGCCAGGCAGTATCTTTGCCCTATGGCACATCATTGACATCCTGTGCAGGCTTGGCTGCCTGTTGAATATTGTTACATCGCCGTCCATCAGGTGCCTTTCAATCAGATAGCCCGGCTGCAGCTCTTCCAAAGAAGCCTCTTTGGTCTCGTCAGTTATCTTTTTCTTTTTGCCGTCAGGCCTTATGATATAGTTAGCGCCGGGATATTTGTCAGGTCCATTCTCCACGAACTTCTTCAAGTATGCCATGTTCCACTCATTTGCCCTTTCAGGCACAGTAAGCTTCATTGCAATTACCAATGGGATGCCTACCTCATTCAGCTCAATCATCGGATCCGGGCTTATTACGGTCCTTGCAGAGAAATTTGTCCTCTTTCCTGCCAGGTTATGCCTGATTCTCCCTTCCTTGCTCTTTATTCTCTCTGTCAGCGTCTTCAAGGGCTGCCCGCTTCTGTGCCTTGCAGGAGGCAGCTGCGCAACGCTGTTGTCAAAGTAAGTTGTGATGTGGTACTGGAGCAAATCCCATAAGTCCTCTACTATGATTTCAGGCGCTCCTGCATTAATATTCTCGAACAATCTTTGGTTGATCCTTACAATATCCCCCATCTTGTGCGTCAAATCATCCTCGCTTCTTTCTCCGGATTCAAGAGTTATGCTTGGGCGCATTGTCACAGGCGGGATTGGCAGCAGCGTCATTACCATCCACTCCGGCCTTATATGCGGCACTTTCAATCCAAAAAGCTCGGCATCCCCGTCAGGTATTTTCTCAAGCCTTGCCCTCACTTCTATCGGGCTTATCCTGTTGTCATCTTCAAGGAAAGTTGTAGGCTTCTCAAGCGACACCTTAAGCTGCTTTGCCTTGCAGTGTGGGCATTTATTCACAGTCTTTAAGTTGGCGATTATCTCTTTTATCTTCCTTCTTCTGTCTTCAATGCTTCCTTCTTTCTCAACGGCATCAAGAACTTCCTTTATTTTGCTTATCTTGTTTTCCGGAATAAGTATCCTGCCGCAGTCTCTGCAGGAGCATTTCAGGAGTGTCAGGATGATTCCTACAAATTTAATGTGGATGATTGGCCTTGCAAGCTCGATATATCCAAAATGCCCGATGCATTCCTTCAGCTTTAATCCGCACGTCTTGCATCTCAATCCGGGATCGATAACTCCCAATCTTATATCCATCAATCCGCCGTCAACGGGATACCCTTCCTTGTCATAAAGCTCAGGCGTAACCACTTTCGCAGACGCCATTTTCTTTATCATCTTCGGAGATAAGACAGAAAACACGATGCTCTTCACTTGCTTGTAAATATAATGCTCATCAGGCTCAATCCTTTCAATTTCTTTCTTTGCTTCCTTCTCTTCCTTTTCAGGAGCCTTTTTCTCTTCTTCCTTGACTTCCTTTGCTTCAGCTTCTTTTGGCATTTTTACAAAATCACCCATCCTATGATAACTATACTCACGGACAAAATCTATTGAGCAATAGTTGTCCGTTCCTAATACTTACAACTTGTTGTAAGCTACGAATGGAATGAGTATGAGTAAAAGGCAATTTATTGCTCAAATTTTTAGCCTTTTACTATATCCTGACACTCCCTAATATTTGCTTTTCAATTCCAGCTTTGGATAGACCCCTAGTGACTTAAGCTCGTCCAGCATAAGCTTGAACGCGTAGCTCATATCTATCTCACTTATCGTTGTGTTCTCTCCGCAGATCTGGCAGTAGGCCTTGTTTCTGTATTCATCCTTTATAGCGATAATTCCGCAGCTTTCGCATACAGGGACTATCGTCCTGTCGCTGTCAAACCTCTCTTTAAGCAATAAAGATGCGCCATGCGCTACAAAAGTATCTTTCTCCATTTCTCCAAGCCTCAGGCCCCCTTCTTTTGCCCTTCCTTCAGTAGGCTGCCTTGTAAGCAGCTGTATCGGGCCGCGTGCCCTTGAATGTATCTTATTTGCCACCATATGCTTGAGCTTTAGATAATACATATTTCCGATGTATATCTTGGCTTGGTATTCCTCTCCTGTCTCTCCGTTATACATAGTTTCAACGCCGCTTTCATTGAATCCCAAGCCCAAAAGCTCTTTTCTCAGCATCTCTTCAGGCTCCGCATCAAAAGTAGTTCCATTGATATATCTTCCAGCCAGCGCCCCTGTTTTCCCTGCCACCATCTCAATCAAATGCGCAATGGTCATTCTTGAAGGTATTCCATGCGGCGAGAATATCAAATCCGGCATGATGCCTGATGCTGTAAACGGCATGTCTGCCTGGGGGACAATCAATCCGACAATTCCTTTCTGCCCGTGCCTGCTTGTAAACTTATCCCCTATCTCAGGAATTCTCTGGTCCCTTATCCTAACTTCAAAAAGCTTGTTGCCCTCTTCATTTTCTGTAAGCAATACAAAATCAATGACCCCTTCTTCTCCATGCTGCAATGCTATCGAGCTTTCCCTTCTTACATTTGAAGCAAGGCTGTAATCCTCCATTGAGCTTAGGAACCTTGGCGGGGATGTCTTTCCTATCACTACATCGCCTTCCTTTACTTTTGCTTCTGTATATATAACTCCGTCTTCCTCAAGCAATCTGTAATCCTTTTCACTTTTGTATCCCTTGACATCCTTGTTCGGAGTGCATACTTCATCGATTAAGCCGCCGGCATATCTCAATTCTTCAGCTATGCTTGGCCTGTAATATGTGGACCTTCCAAATCCTCTTTCTATCGAGCCTCTGTTGAGGATTACTGCATCCTCCATGTTGTATCCTTTATAGCTCATTATTGCAACTACAATATTCTGCCCGGCAGGATGCTTGCCATAATCTGAAATGTTGTGCATTATCGTCTGCACAACAGGATTTTGGGAGTAATGAAGAAGATTTACGTCCATATCCATCCTTACGGAGAAATTGGAAGCGTAGAAGCCTAATGCCTGCTTCTGGTTTTTTGAGCCGGCATTGAGCCTTGTTGACTGGTTGAAGTTGCCGTATGGGACGAGAGAGGAGCAATAGCCCAGCATTGCCAAAGGCATTATTTCAAGATGGGTGTGATTTGGGGTCAGTTCATTCTCAAAAAATGCTATCAGCACATCCTCCTCTTCTCTTGCATCAAGATACTCGATGATACCCTGTTTTACAAGATCCGACCATGAAATCTCATTCTTTTCAAGCTGCTTGATATGCTTTTCAGTCAGCAAAGGCAAGCCGTCTTTCACAACTATCAATGGCCTCCTTGCCCTTCCCTTGCTGCATTCTATGTACACTTCATTTGTTTTCTGAAAATAAGATACATTAAGATTATTTGTCAGGCTGCCGAGCCTCCTTTCTTCCTTTACTCTGCTTACAAACTCTGCCGGATTGTCAACAGTCCCGATAAATTCGTTGTTCAGGTATACTTCAGCTTCCATTTTAAGCCACCAGCCTAAGCCCCATGTTTTTCAGCGACTTGATTACATCGTCCCTGTTCGATTCGTCGGAGATTGTGCATAGCAATGACAGGTTCTTCCTCAATCCGATATTTGTACCTTCAGGAGTCTCAATAGGGCATAGCCTTCCCAAATGTGTCGGATGCAGCTCTCGGGCCTCAAAGTTCTCCTGCTCAGCGCTCAGCGGGCTTACTACTCTCTGAAGGTGGGATAATGTCTCAAGGTGATTCAGCCTTTGGATTCTCTGGCTTATCCCTTTTCTGCCGCCGACCCATACTCCTGTTGCCATCGAAGAATATATCCTTTGCGTAAGCAGCTTGTCCCTGATCATATTCTTTATTGATGGGAATTTTCCCCTCTTGACAGTCCTTTGGAAATTGTACAGCAAATCACCTATAAGCACCTTAAGATTCAGCCTTATCAGGTCGGCAAGCAGGTCTCCGCTCATCTTGAGCCTTTTGTTCATGTAGTGGTCTTTATCGTCAACGCCTATTTCCCCATTCAGGGCGCCCAGGTACCTCTTCAGCATTTTGCAGATGCTGTAAGCCTTTCTGATTCTGCTTGCCTCGTCAATTCCAAGATTGGGCATTAAATATTTGTCAAGTATCTCCTTTGTCCTTTCCACCCTCACTTCCTTGGACTGGGTGATTCCGATTCTCTTTGCGATATAATCCAGCGACTCCTCCTGCGTCTTTATTGAAACAAACTCAAGAAGATTTATCAGAACCTCATCATAAGTCTTTGTTGAAGAAATAAGCCTTGTTATCTCCTCATCTTTGAGTATCCCAAGCGCTTTAATCAATACAACAACCGGTATCTTCCTTACTCTTGTGAAGGTCAGGTAAAAAATCCCATCTTTCTGCTTGTCCATGGTATGGGGGATTTTGAATGAGCCGTATTCAGAGAACAATTTGCCTGCGAACTGCCCTGTTGTGGCGTCTTTATCAATAAGCATTTTGTTTGATGCGAGGTCTTCAATCTTAATCAGGACCTTTTCGGTTCCATTGATGATAAAATATCCGCCGGGCTCGTCAGGATCCTCCCCTTTTTGTATAAGCTCTTCCCTCCTCATCTTGTGCAGATGGCACCATTTGCTCTTCAGCATTATCGGAAGATTTCCGATCTGTGTCTCAAAGCTTTCCCTCTGCACGCCATTTATATGGGCGCTTACACTGATGAAAATAGGCGAAGAATAAGTTATTTTTCTCAGCCTTGCTTCAATCGGGAAAATTTTTCTCTTGCTGCCGTCAGCTTCTGTTATCTCCGGCTTTGTAACCCATATCTTGTCCAGCTTTATCTTGAAATCGTCAATGTTGTGGGGGATGATGGTCGGAATAATTTCCTTGTTCTCTTCGACTATTTTCTGCAGCTCCTTGTCAACAAAATAATTGAAAGACTCTATATCTGAATCTACAAAGCTCTGCTCCTCAAAATATTTTTGGATGAGAATTTTGCCGTACTTATACATCAACCACCACCCTGTAAAACAGAGCCTCGCCCGCAGTCTGGCTTTTTCTTGTGATCTTAATAATCTCCCATGCTTTAATGTCAAGGCCGGCAATAGCAGAATCAGTTTTTAGTATTTTTGGCATTTCCTTTTCAGTTATGCCGTACTTCTCCAAAATCTGCGCTTTTTCCTTATCGCTGATTTTTGCGTGCTTAGGCGTCAATATATGCTTATCGACCTTGAATTTTTTCTTTGTCATCTTTGTCTTTATTAATGGGCCGGACGAGATTCGAACTCGCGACCACCTGATTAAAAGTCACACCCGTGAATATTTGTATATTCCCGACAGATGCTCTATTGCCCAAAGGCAAATTTTACCAGGCTGAGCTACCGGCCCGTGATGATTGAGCAAGAGCGCCCTGGTCGGGACTTCCACCAACGATTTGCGCAGCAAATCCTTATTTTTTGTCAAGCTTTTCTTTGCCGACTCGCAGAGGAGGCGAAAGAAAAGGTTGTTTTGAACCCGAGTCGGAGCCGGTCTGCCAAAGTTGTTGACAGGGCTCCATGATGGTTCCTGCAGCATCACGTCCTTTTCCGCTGTTCCAGGCTACACTACCAGGGCATTTAGCGTGAAAAGGCATAGTTATCCCTCCCTAGTATAAAGATTCTATAAATTTATAGTGCTTTATCTAAAGAAGGATACTTATACATTCAATTTGGAATTAATCACTACTTTATAAAGCTTGCGGATTTGAATTTATTTAATTCTTGGATATTATTGGGATTTATATTTATCTGGAGGCTATTACAATGTATTCCCTTCCATGAGTAACTTCTTTGCTGCACAGGGACTTTTAGATCTTTGAAGTTGCTGCAATTCTTTCCGTCGCTTCGCGGCCAAGAAACACTCGGCGGAATTTTTACTGCCATTAAAATTCCGCCTCGAATTTATTTCAATCAACGGCAAGGAGGATTAAAGCCAGCTAAATCCCTTATACAATATTTATCTCTTGAATTGATTTTGGCAAAATATCCGGTAAATATTTATCCATTTTTCAGTATAAATAAAGTATATTTATAAATTTTTAGTCTCAATTTTATACCTAAAAAATACTTTTTTTATGCTAAATTAAGCATAAAATTCTAACTTTTAAATAACAAATTTTATATAGTAGTACTTAAAGTATACATAATTAAGCATAAATTTAGTTATATTGGAGACTAAATGAGCATTCAAATAAGGATAACTGTATCTAAGGAAATTAATGAATTGCTGGAGAAAATTTCTGCCCGGCTTGGAAAGAAAAAGTCCATGCTGGCTCGTGAGCTGATGGAGCAGAAGCTCTATGATCTTGAATTAATACAAAAAGAGCTGAACAAGGAGAAATAAAAATGAGTAATATTGCAGTGCATAAAATTTCAAGAAAAGCGCAGGCAACATCACTATTCCTGATTGTCGGCATCCTCATAATAGCTATAGGGGGATTTTATTTCTACACAACAACAAAAGTGCAGACAGGAATAAAAATAGAAGAAAGCATAATTGAAGCGCAGGAAATTCCCGCTGAATTCAACCCGATACAGGACTTTGTTGACAGGTGCATTTACGATACTGCTGTAATGGGCTATGAGGAAATAGGCTGGAACGGAGGATATATAACTCCTCCTGATCCATTTGAATTTTTTCCAAACTCAGTGCAGCACAAAGTCGCATACTGGTTTTATGCAGGAGGCAGCCAGCCACGCCTTCAAATGCCAGGACTTGATTCAAGGCGCGGGTTTAAAACTATAGGGGGCGAGCTGGAAGATTACATTGCAGAAAAGATAAATGTCTGCATTAATGATTTTGACGAATTCTCCAGGCAGGGGTTTATTATAGAAGCAAAAGAAAAGCCGGCGCCAAAAGTCACCATTACTGACGAGGACACAATCATTGAAGTGGGCTATCCAATAAAGGCAGAAAGAGGGGGGCAAAAATTCGAGATTGGGAAATTTTTTGTCAGGGTGCCTTTCAGCATCAAAAAAATGTATGATTTGGCGTTTGCAATAGCAAAAAACCAATCCGACCACAGGTATCTTGAGAAATACACAAGGACTTTGATTACAGTTTATTCGTCCGATAAAATTATGCCTCCTGTGAATTCCCTTAAATTTGGCTTTGGCTCAGATATAACAATCAAAGAAACAGCAAAACAGCAGTTTAAAAAAATATTAAGCTCTTATGTTCAAGCTCTTCAGGTGTTGGATTCAAAAAGATATGAACTCCTAGATACTGAAGACCAAATTGAAAAAGGAATCCATGACAAGCTTACTACCTTGCCTATAACCTCGGCTTCTGTTGAAAATTATGAAGTGAGGTTCGGGTATTTTCCGGATGACCTGAATCCAAGGCAGCCTTTCCAATTTGAAGTTTGCAAGGGAAACAAGCCTGTCTGCAGGGAGGAATCAATAACAAGCATAATCCCCGGCTTCCCAATAAAAAAATCAGAATATCCCTATGATGTGCAGTATCCTGTTTTAGTCACAATAACCGATCCGTCAGCATTTATTTTCGGCGATGAAGGATACATCTTCAATTTCTTTCTGCAAAGCAAAATTGTCGACAACGTGCCGGAGCATCTTGGCATCAGAGTGCCTCCGACAATTCCGACAGGAGCTGCCGTTGCAGATGCCTACTCCCGGGAATCAGGCTTTTTTGAAGGGCTGACTTTATGCAGCGCGGAAGGAGACGGGCCCGAAGTTGAAATAAAAGTAGCCAATGCAACATACCCTAATAATCCCATTCCTTCTGCCGAAATATACTACACTGTAACAGAGATAAGCTGCGCGATTGGCTCGACAGATGAAAACGGCATTTTAAAATATAAGTTTCCCCACGGCACTTTCGGCGGCACTGTCACAGTCAAATCAGAGAGGTTTCTCGGACTGACCAAGAATTATGATGCCGACTCCAATCCCGGGGCCGAAATTGAATTCAGGCTTGAGCCACTGGTCGAGAAAAGATTCAAGGTGTATAAAAAACTCTTTATAAAATCCAAATACGGCGATTACTGGGATTTTGACAAGTACAAGGCAGAAGAGCTGAATGAGAAAGAGCAGGCAATTTTGTCGCTTACAAGAAAAGGGGACGCTGGGGAGGAGCCTTTTACCGCATTCGGAATTTTTACAGGCAAAGACTACTCAAATCCTCCGAATATTACTCTTGCGCACGGCACATATGACTTAACAATAAATCTGCTTTTGAACGACCGCGTTGTAATTCCTGAAAGCAAGATGGAAGTGCCTTCTTTAAATCTCTTTTCAGGCTTCAGCAAAAAAATAACAATTCCTGCCATAGATTTTGGCGAAGACGCTTCTGCATTGGTGCATGCGGGCAAGCTTAAAGGCCTGCAGCCGGGCAGCCATAAATACAGCGTGAAATGCCTTGATCCGAAGAAGCAGGAGTATATTGAAATAGGCCCTATGGACATTTCCTCAGCCCAGCCTGCGCCCGGAAACTTAGTTGTATCCTCAAAAACTCCTGTAAGCTTCAGGACAAAGCAGGGCTACCTTGCAATAGAAACAAATGCGAAAACCAAATGCGAGTACAAGCTGGCATCAAGAACTGTCGACGGCAGCTATATTCCATTTCCGGAGGAAGGATACACCCATTTAACTAGCGGCATACCCGGAATACCCAATTCTTATGATTACTCTGTAAGGTGCCTCGGCGCCGATGGAAAATGGGTAGAGCAGCTTGTGGCGTTGAGAACAAATGATTTCAATGCTGATGACAAGGAGGATTTTTCCGCTGCTATAATGAGCCCTTCCTCATTTTCAGGCGATGAGGCATTTATCGCAGCTCAGACAAACAAGCCGACAAGCTGCATGTACGGCGAGATTATCCAGGATCAAGATGCCGATGAGCGCAGCTATAAGCCTCTTGGAGAGGCTAAAGACGCCATTTTTCCTGAAGGTGGAGTTAACATTGAAAATGTGTTTTTCACAAATCCTGCGCTTTACCAGCAGGGAGATATAATATTTTATGCAATCGACCTTGGCATAGATGACGATGTGAACAGCCCTAAAGATATTGACCATCTAAACCAGCTTGAGAAGCTGGACGAGTATTCAAGGTTTTACAGGAGCTATTTCACGCCAGACATAAAATGACAGAAAAAATATATTTGAAGACAATCGCATGCTTCATGATTCTGTTAGTGTTAATGCTGCCTCTAAACTCTCTCAGCGTCTATGCTGAAAGCATAACAAAATTTTATGCCAAGGGAGAGAAAAGCGGCGTTGAAAATTATCTTGCGGAAAACGAAAGGATAGTTTTTGTTGTTTTGCTGGATTTTGCTCCTGTTGCTGACCTTAAGGACAGGGTGTCAATGCTCAATTCAAACAAGGGATTTACAGAATGCAAGGATTTTCCAACAACAAATTCCCAATGCACATATACTTATCCCGAAGGAGCCGCTGCCGGAGCAGCATATGTCTGGGAAAGTGCTGCATTAGCAACCCATGAGGCAACTGCAGTCCTTTACAAGGATAAAGACAGGAAACAAGAGGCTGGTAGGGAGGAAAAAGAATACACATTCGACATTAACAGGCCCGAATTCGTAAAAAAGCCCGCTGCAATATCCGAGATTGCAAATAAAAAATACAGGATATCTTATGAGGCAATAGACAATCCATGCCCGGGCAGCACAAAGCCGGAAGATTGTGCCAAATTCAGAGGAAAATGCTCGGGGCTGAAAAATATTTTATTTTTCAAGGATGATGCAGCTAGGCCCGAAAATCTGATTGGAGAAGTGAAGCTTTCAGATCTTGGAGCATGCGCAGAAGCAAAATCGGACCCTTATGAGCTGCCTGAAAAATTTGGAGGGGATAAAGAAACCTTGAGCAACGGCCCAAATGCAATAATTGTAGTCTTGTCAGACTGGGTCGGCCACACTGTAACTGAGCGAATTCCTATTAACGTGGACAGAAATCCTCCTTCTGTAGTTGGAACATTTAAAATTTTTAAAGGAGGCATAGAGATCAAGCAAAGGCCGCCTGCCGGCAGGGAAGTGGCGGGGCTTTCAATCCATGTTGAATTTTCAGGGACAAAAGACGAAGATGTAAAGGCAGACACTGTAAAGGGAATATTCAAGGACATTAACCCTTCAATTGCCGATGAAAGAGCGCCGAATGAATGCTCCGCATCTGGAAGCAACACTCTCTGCAAATGGGAAGGCATAGCAATAACGCAATGGAGCAGCCCGTTAAAATTTTCCATAAAGGCAGAGGATAAATACGGCAACAAGCTGGAAGATGCGGGCAAAGGATTCAAGGAATTGTCATTAAGCCTTGCCCAGGAAGACAAGGAATTGGCAGTTGATTCAATTTCAATAAATAATCAGCAGGATCAGGCAAAACAATACGCAAAATCTTCCTCTAACAATATAAAGATTATTTTCACTGAGGCGACAGGATTGGCAGGCTCTGAAATCAAGCTGAACCAGCCCCAGATAACCCAGGCGCCGGCATGCGCTAAAAAAGATCAGAAGTTTGAATGCGTATGGCAGGATGTTGTATTAATCCCTGGAAAATTGACGCTGGATTCCGGCACAAAAGACATTCTTGGAAACCCACTAACTGGCAATAAGGAAGTGAATGTAGTAATTGACACTGTCAGTCCAATCGTTGAATCTGATAATGATATAATAATAAAAAACACCGGCGCAGAAGCAGGATTCATCAAGACAGGCACAGTGAATGTTATAGCTTATGTCAAGGATGAAAATCCCCTGACAGCAGAAGCCGATTTCACCCCGTTTGCAAATGATAAGAGAACTATAACATGCTCAGATGCCCAGGAGAAGGATTATATCGGCTATAAGCTGTGCAAGTGGGATATTTCCTTCAGCAATCCTGGCGAACAACACACCATTGAATTTAAATTTACTGACGCGGCTGGAAATGCAGGAATAGCTGAAAAAGAAATTTCAGTTAGTGGGGCAGTTTCGGGGCAGGTTGATTATTGGAAGATTAAGGAGAAAAAATGCTCTCCGGAAAATATTGACAGGGGAGCAGTTTTGGTCATTCCAAACGGCATGAAGTCTTACTGCACAGTAAAGCTTGAGCCTAATGGCAATCTTCTGGCGGATGCCACAAAAGACGCAGGCACCTTGAAGACTGTTTCAATCAAGGTAAAGGATCCTAAATGCTCTGCTTCAGGAACGCAAAGCTATGTAAGCAATGCAGTTGTTATAAGAGACACGCCCGGCACCATAGAGCCTGTTGTTGTTCTTACCTTCAACAAGATGGAGATGCCTGAAACTGAATATATGGATATTGTGTGCACGCTTAACATTCAATCCAGAATTCTTGACACTCAATCAAAGGCTTATGTTGTAAACAGTATTCCTGAAGAGGAGGCTGTTGTGTTTAAGATGGGCCTGTTTGAGCTTCCTGACCCCGCAAAGGCAATGAGGGAAAAGATTGAGAAGGAAAAGGATTCCATTGTGAAGTGGAACAAGAAGCTTGAATCGTTCAAGAAGCTGATGCTCTTTGCGCAAAAAATCTGCGCTTGGTTTAATACATTCTACAAGGTTATGGAGACATTATTGACTATAGCCAAAATCTTAAACGCGAAAGCGGCTGCTGCAAGAATAGCCAAGATTTTAGGAATACCTCTGGAAGAAAAAATAGGGACTATTAGAAATGCAGTATGCCATTCAGAGCAGACAGGGCAGGATGTGGGCCACGGCTTAATGAAAACATTCGGCAAATTCTGCGCTTACCTGACATGCGACAAGACGCTTTGGGGCAACAAGATTCTGGATGTTCTGGATGAATTGCCGCTGGCATCCCATATGGCATCCGTGGATATGAAACTGGATAAGCTTGATATTTGTGTTGGCGGAAAAATAATAGGCTCTGATGAGCCGTGCACCCCGGCTACGCAGGAGCAGAAGGATGCCCAAAAGCAATCAGCAGAAGCAAGGGGAATGACAGTCAATCCTCCCAACAGCCTTGCCAGGTACATGAATCCCCAGAACAGCCTGCTCGGCTCAATGATGTTTGGCTGCCTGCCCGGCATTGTATATAATGCAGACAAGTTCATGCAGCTAAAATGCAGATACGTCTCATGCCTTGAGCAGTATGTTGCGCAGGGAATGGATCCTGCTGTCTGCGAGCAGATAAAGAACCAGCAGGTATGCAAATATGTTGTCGGAGAAGTATTTTTCTGGCTGCCCCACTACCAGATTTGGAAGCATTATCAGGAGCTGATAAGGCAGGTGCTGCTCAATCCTTTTGCGTTGGGATACGTCGGAGTTGAACTTATATCCCGCTCCCAATGCAGGCAGTACTGCACCAACCCGAGCATGGAGCACGGCTTTGCATATTACGGATGCCAGATAAAGCTCACATTGGAGCTTGTGTCAAAAATTTCGGCTACAACGGCTCTTGCAAAATCACAGGTCCAGAATTTCGGTGACTTGAACAAGCAGGTCAGCCAGGAGCCCTGCAGGCAGCTTGGCATTTTGGAGGAATGAGATGGGAAGGAAAATGAGAAAAAAAGCAATAATTTTGGAGCTGCATTCGGCATGATAAAGAAGATTTTGGCGATTATGGCATGTATTTTTATTATTATGATTAGTGTATATTCTCAGACAACAAGTGGACAAGTAACAACAACTACAGGCGCTTCAGATATTGTAAAGCTGGTTTTTAGTAACTGGGGTATTGATGATGAAGTATTTTTACAATGGAATTATGAGAAAGAAAAACCAGAAGTAAAGGTGTACCCTAATAGCGAATCAGGTAGGAAAGATTGGACTTCGGAATTCAAAGGTGATGATAGAATTTATGATGAAGATGTAAAGCTCATTCAAAGTCTGCTGGCTGCGAAATCGCCCGCTGAATTGACACAAAAAATCTCTGAAGTAACTAAATCTGGAAGGGCTTCTATAAATGGCAAAACAATAACACAAGCGCAAGCTAACCAGATACTATTCGGCTCACAAACCGCTCCTTTAACAATTCAAGAAGCTTACGACTTAAATTTTCGAACTGGGGTTTCTAAATTTAATTCAAGACAATATGATGAAGCAATAGAAT
The DNA here is from genome assembly GCA_964454865.1 of uncultured Methanosarcinales archaeon. Taxonomy (GTDB): domain Archaea; phylum Nanobdellota; class Nanobdellia; order Woesearchaeales; family GW2011-AR4; genus JACOZO01. The sequence continues at coordinate 29,923 of CAYVTQ010000003.1, read as the reverse complement.
TCTACAAGAAAGCCTTAAAAATTAGGGATGATCCTGGTGTATATCCTTATATAGGTGTTAGTTACAGGGGTAAGGAAGATTATGCAACAGCAATGGAATATCACAAAAAGGCGATTGATAGAGGCATTGATGCAAAAGCTAATCTTGAACATGATTTTAACAAATATTTAGAGCAAGTAAGAGCAACTCAAGATCCTGAACAGAAGAAGCAAAAATATGCCTTAGCTCTAAGCTATGTTAATTTAATCCCAAATTTGGATCCTGCTATTAACAATGAGATTACAAAAGGATCTGCTGGAGCTGTTGGGCCGGCAACTACCAAACAAGGTGATGGAGTGCCACTGGGGCAGGGAGGCGGCGCAGCTATCATTACAGACATACCATCAGTTGATGTCCAAATAGGCGCAACGACTTCTAAATTCACCCTTACAATTAAGCCGGGAAACATTGGGGGCAATGCTTATGACAGGTTTTATACTGGTGCCGATGGCAGAATAATTTATTTTAATGGCGATAATCCGGTAGGATTTAGGAGTGTTGGCGGAAGCGTTGATAGGCTTTTTGATGCTGAAACAAAAAAAAGCCATCCAGACTTGCAGGCTTTAACGAAATCGCTGGCTGAGGCAAAGGCAAAGCAGCAGGCTCCTGCGGGAAAACCTGCAGTAGAGCTTTCAGTCCCGTCAGGCGCAGGCACGATACCTGCCACTGATAATAATTTAATTGAAGCGCTTAAAGAGCTTGGCTATGCTGATTTAAGCACTCCTGAAAAAATAGGCGCTGCTGTTAAGGATTTCCAGAGCAAAAATAAGGATGAGCAGAACAATCCTTTAACAAGTGACGGAAAAGTGGGCGAGAAAACAGCAAAGGCAATAAACAAAGCCCTGCTGGCAAAAAGAGCAGCAGCCCCGCCGTCAGGAGCAGCCCAAGCCCCAATTCAAGAATGGCCCAATCCTCTTTTGAAAGGGTTGGACAAGAAACAATTAGAATCCAATGGCGTTAATGATAAGATAGCACAGCAGTATCGCGCAATTAACAGCGAAATAACAACAGAAGGCATAGTAGAACTATATGCAGGCGAAAATAAAGTTGACCCTGATGATTATGATGCCTACATAAGAGGGATAGGAATTGATAAAAATGATTATGCCAAAATGGCTCAGCTTGAAAATGAATTCGGGGACGATTTTGCTGCTGTGGCTATGAATGTTGCAGAGGAAAATACAGAAGACGGGATTAGGGAGCTAAGGAAATATGTAACGCGGGAAGAATTAATTAATTTAAAAAATAAGGATTCGGATGCAGTTCAGGAATATATTGATAAAAAGAAAGCAGAATACGATCTAAAGCAAGAGCGCGACAGGCAGCGCAGGGAAAAGGAAGCGGAAAAAGATAAGCAAAGACAGCCCCAAGGGATTGAGACTTCTGCAGAGCTTAAAGGAGTGCTTAGCCAATTGCAGGTTAAAGTCGGGGGGAAAGATGGCATCGCAAATCCAACATCAGGCACAATCTATTACAGCTTTGAAGGCGCAAATAAGGGAACTGCCTTGACAGAAGCAGAATACCTGTCTCTTGCTTCGAGATTTCCTGAATTAAAAAATCAATTTAAGGCTGTAAAGCCAGGCCATGTCATGATATTTGATGCAAGCGCCAAGAGCTATCAGGAGCTGCAGGCCAATATAAGGGGAATTCGGCTCCCTCCATCAGCGCCAGGCCAAGTAGTGGGAGCAGCGCAGCCTCCCGGAGAGCAGCCTGATTTCAGCTCGAATGTATTGACGGTGGATACAGCGCAAAATGCGGTAATAACTTCAATAACTATTTCAAAGCCTGATAAGGATGGTATTAGGACATTAACAAAAAAAGATGGAACTGCTGAAACATCATTCGCATATGACGCAAGGCTTCTTAATCCGGAGGAAATTGATAAGGATAATTGGGACGGAAGCAGCAATAAAATTCCATTGAAAGAGGGAAAAGCAACGCTTCAGCTTATTCCTAATGTAGATATGCCTGGCGGAGGAAAATTAGCCCAAATCTCTATCTTAACATCCGAAGATAAGGACACAATAATAGAAAGAAGCTTTCTGCATATTGCTCAGGGAAGAGAGTATATATCAACAATAAAGAACGCCAAAGGTTTGGAAAATAATCCAAGCTCAAGCGAAGCCCAAATGACTTTGGAAACTATTTGGAGAGATTCTGCCGGCAATGAGATAGGAAGAAAAACAGAAGTATATAAGCCAGGAGTAAACAAAGTTATAGAATCTGGTCCCAAAGCAAGATTTTATCACGCTGCTGATTATTCAAAAATTGAAAGTGTCGATCTGAATGTCAGAGACGACAGAGGCATGTTAAGGTCAATAAAGATGAATGGAGCCGAGTATGCAAAGATGCCCGGCGATGAGTTTGTTAAAGACGACGCTTTGAGAGAAGCCGCCAAACTTGGAATAACATCTGTAACATCAAATAACTTTGATTCTTCTCCTGCAGCAGAAACAGACGATAAAAAGAAATTCTCAAAAATAGGCTCAAAAGACGATTATGTTTTGCTCGCGAATGGGAAAATAACAGCGGTAATGGGTGGGAAAGCTGTCAAGCAAATGACTGACCAGGGAAAAACAATAATAATTTACAGCGGAAAAAACACCCCTCCAAAGCAGGATGCAAACGGCTTTTGGAGTGATACTGTGTTAGCAGAAGAGTCTGTTGCAAGGACTGTGAAAAGGGACGCCAGCGGAAATGATTATGTTGCGGCTATAAGTGTAAGGCTGCCAAAGGGATCAGCTTTTGATGAGACAAATACACTAGTAACTGACCCCACATATGCAAATTACGAGCTGGGCTCTGATGGAAGGGCTACTTTGACTATGAGTGCAGTTCGAGATGGAGAGGCTCATCAAATAATAAAGATTTCAGGAATACAGCACGATCCAACTTTATTAATTCCGGGCAGTCCAAATTACGGAAAGCCTCCTAAGAAATTCGGTGATGATGGCAAGCTAACAGAATTGACTGATAATCAAAAATCCGCATGGAATACCTTTCACGACAAATACGCCGAAGGCAGGAACTTCCTGACAAGGGGGCAGTGGGACTCGCAGAAATTCTTTGCTGCTCTGGACGACATACTGGGAAAATCAGCCCCAACCGGAAGGTTCCTGAGCGATACATATTCCTATTTCCTAGGGGATGATGTGATGAAGGAATGGATGAAGGTAATGGAAAAGAACAGCGCTTTGGGAATAGTTTTGGAGCAGGATTTGTTTGAGTCAAAATTATGCGAATTGGCGAAAATAGATCTTCCCCCTTCAGACGAAGGATTTGTCTTCACAGCAACTCCTGATGGCTATCCGAATATCGGCGCTTTCATCAAGGCTACAAAGCAGCCCTATACTGCTGTTGATGATCAGGGCAAAAATGTGGATAAATACCTCTATTTAATCTCATTCAAGATAAATATGGCAGAGACAAATCCCCCTACTGCAAAAAAGACTGTAGGAGTCAATATAGGCTTGAGGTCAAAAAACCTCCTGCAAAGGCCGTTATTGCTGAATGAAAACGACAAATTCACCGAGCTGCAGAGGAACATGCAGTATGGCAGCCCCAGTATGAAGCCTAACGAGCCTAATCCAGCTCCGATAATATTCGCCGACACTTTGGATTATGATGAAGCCTGCATTTTGTTTGACGATGTCCCGTTCTATACCGGAGGGAACTTAAAAGGAATTGAGAAATACTATGCATTATGCACAGCATTCAGGGAAGTCGGGGACAAAGCAAAGTCAATCGAGGAGGAAAAAGCAGAAAAAACAAGGCAGGAAGCTAAAGCAGCTCCTCAGGACACCAAAGTCAACTCAAGGTATTCCGGGGGCATTTAGGACTTTGCAGGCGGCAAAATGGGCAGCAAATACCTAAAATTAAACAGGGAAGCTCTTATCAGCGCTTTCAAAAAAATAAATTTAAGCATAATATTTATTGTGCTGACAGACTACATTTTTTACTTGTTGTCGTACCTTGCCGCTGAATTCTGGCTTGGAATGCTCAAGGCGAAATACGAGCTGGCAGCTTCGGGGCTTGAGCTTCTGGACGAGGCGACTCTTGAAATAATGTCGAGGCAGGCGCAGGATTTGTACTACTTCCTGTTCTACTCTCTCGGATTATTTCTGTTGGCTTTGCTGATTTTCTCGTCGCTCTCAAAATCCATAATCTGGGCGCTGACAGCGCAGGCAAGAATGACCGGGCAGTACTTACTAAAATTTTTACTGGTAAAATTAATTTGGAATGTGTCAGTGCTGGCTGTAATAATCCTTGGCTTTGTCGTAATGGAGCAGGGCGCTGCAATAATTTTCCTGGCTGTAATATTAGCCGCGTCACTCTATTTCTCCGGCATACTTTACCCTATTTTCACAAGAAGCCTGAGAATCTCTGCAATAAGGGAAAGCCTCAAACTTGGCTTTTCCGGAATCCCTTATACAATCCTGCCTTATTCCATGATTGTCCTAATTGGGGTTTTGTTAAGCAGCATATACACGATTTCCTCCCGCCAATACTGGATCGTGTTCTCCAGCTTGATAATGCTGTCTTACATTGCATTGGTGCGCTATTATCTTTCTGCGCTTGTTTATAGCATTAAGAAATAAATAAGAATCCCGCAGTAGGCTGCGGGTATTAAAATAAACCTAAGCCTTGTAATAAATTATTCCGAAAATTATCGCCACAAATCCCACAAATATGAATGCGGCATATGTGCTTATGTACATCACTCTTGCAAGATAGTCCGCCAGCCCTATCAAAATCAGCGTTGTGCCGCTGAATAGAAGCGCGAAAGCCACAATAGCCTTTCTTATCTTCTGCTTGAAATGGGCTATATTCGCCGCCCATTTCCCGACCCTTACAGCCTCTTCTTCAATAAAATTGGCAATCAAATCCCACAATTTTTCCTTGTAGACATCGAACAAAGCCTTAGCCTTATTTGCCAGCCTGCCTTTTCCTTTTGCTATTTCAACCACCTCTTTTTATCCTTCTTTGATATTGTTATTTATAAGCCTTTTGCATCAGCAGGGCATCTCCCTCGATATTGGGGCTTTCAGAAATAGCAACCCCTTTCACTTTAAAATCCTTCAAAGCCTTAAGCAATTCATGATACTTTAAGTCAGAATCCTCTAAATTCAGGTGGTTCTTCTCCCCTTTAGGGCCGTAAGCAATCCCCGTGATATGGATATGCATATTCTCCAGGCCTTTCCTGCCCAGTTTTTTCTCAATCGCCTCAAGAATGCCTGCAAACTCCTTGTAGCTGTTGTATTTTCCGTTCGTCCTTGCATGAAAATGCGCGAAATCGACGCAGGGCATCACATTGTCAAGCTCCTGGCTCAGCTGCAGGATCTCATCAACATTTCCGAACTGTGTTTCCTTTCCGGTTGTCTCGGGCCTTACCCATACATCGATTCCCTCATCCTTCAAAGTCGAGATTATCTCCTTCAGACTGCCCTTGACATTGCCATACGCTTTTCTTGCATCCTGCCCCATATAGAAGCCGGGATGGAAGCAAACGCTGTAGCCTCCGCACAAGCTCAGTATTCTCGCGGAATTAAGAATCCTGCCAATGCTTGCTTTTACCTTTGCCTTTTCCAGTGAATTAAGGTTTATGAAATAAGGCGCATGGCATGTAAGGATAATGTCGCTCTCTTCGGCAGCTTTCCTGACTTCGGGAGCTTTTTCCCTTGTTATGTTTACGCTTCTGACAAACTCAAGCTCCATGGCGCCCAAACCAAGCTTTCTTGCACGCTTTATCCCGTCAATAGTTGTCCTGGGATTCGCGCTTAATGGTATTCCGGCAGTGCCGAACAAAAGCTCTTTTATATTCATTATTACATTTAGAATCTATTTATTTATAAATATTATTTTTATTTCTTTCATTTAGCCGCGGTTTAAAAAATAGGCAACGGGCTTTTGAGTGGGATCTATTCTCAATCCGCCTTCGGCAATTATAGTGCGAGGCGTCGCTGTCTGCCACACGCTCCGCCTCGCGAATTTATTAAAACCATTGAGATAAATTCGAGGCGGAATTTTCTTGGCAGTAAAAATTCCGCCGAGTGTAGAATTGTCGCGAAGCGACGGATTGAATTATGGCACCTTAGAAAATTAAGCATGCGCAGCTGTTATTAATTGTGATAAATTAAGAGATAAAACAATCAGCATCAAAATATTACAAATAAATCAATAGAAAACCCCTAATAATACCCTCTTGCCAACGCAGCCCTTGACCTTGCTTCATCCCTCTTCGGCTCATTTTTCTCGGCAAAATCCCCCCTTTCCATTCTTATGATGTCATAGCCCTGTATAATCTCGCCGTTCATGTAAACCGACCAGTTCTCTGATTTCTTTATGTCTTCCATCAGCTCGCCTTCATTCTCCGCATTATACTCGTACCTTATTGCATTAAGCTCGTTTATTCTTTCCCTTCTTGCCTCAAGCCATGCTTCATCAGAAGGATTTGTCTCGTCAATTTCATAAGCCAAAGGCTCTCCGCTTATTTCAAAAACAAGCGCCTTTGAATCAGAAGCTGCCTTGGCATAGGCTTGTGAAGGCTCATCGCCATTAGAAACCAGTAGGAGCAAAACGCTAGCTATCGCTGCCAGCAACGATATTCCCGCTATCAGCCATGATATTCTGCTCTCCATTTTTCCTGTATTCAATCAAGTCGTTAACTGAAATAATCCTGATGCTGTGTATTTTTGAAAACTCCATCAGCCTGCCGTATTTAGCAACCCTGCCGTCTTCATCCAAAATCTCGCATATTACGGCAGCAGGGTATAATCCCGCGAGCATTGCAAGGTCAACGGATGCTTCTGTATGCCCCTGCCTTATCAGCACTCCGCCATCCTGGTATCTTAAAGGGAACATATGCCCCGGCCTTTTCAGCTCTTCAGGCATTGTCCTTGGATCCAAAACAGCCTTGACGGTCGCTGCCCTGTCAAAGGCAGACACACCTGTTGTCGTGCCCTTCGCGGCATCAATTGAGATTGTGAATGCGCAATGCCCGGTATGCCCATTTGGCATGACCATTTGAGGCAGTTTAAGCTCATCCAGCCTTTTCCCGATGACCGGCATGCATATAAGTCCTCTGCCGTGCTTCAGCATAAAATTTATCTTATCGGGAGTTGCTTTATCTGCAGCGATGACTAAATCCCCCTCGTTTTCCCTGCCCTCATCATCGATGACTATAACAAACTTGCCTGATTTTATGTCTGCTATAGCATCCTTTATTGTTGAAAACTGCAATACGCCGTTCATCTGCGTATGGCAGAATCGCTTATATTTAAATGTATTATGGTTGTTTAGCAGATAATGGTTTATAAAGCTTTCGGTTTGTTGCTATTATAAAGTGGTAAAAATAGAAAAGAATAAATAGTTGTCATCGGATTAATTCTGCCATGTACCTAACGATTGAACGGAGGATAGGGAAATTATTAAATGATTATGATGCACATAAGCAAAAGCCAATTGTTGTAGCTGTGCATTCTCCTACTGTTGAGCATAACATTTCTTTAAACTCGGCAGACCATGGCAAAACTTATTTTTCACAAAAATCGATTGAAGCAATGGCAAGTAAGGGGTTTAGAGCGGATTTTACAGATGAATTTGAGCGCCCGGTGCATCTTCTGGAACGACCTTTATCAGTATACAACTACTTAATTTTGCATATGGTAACTCCTAATGCGGATATTGGAGCAGGCAATAATAGTTCTCAGGAGCTATTGGGAAGAAATGTTGATGTAAATGTTTTGATATTTAACCCTAATCTCTTAAGAAAAGATGTGGAAGACATATCCTCTAAATTTGATATGGTTGTTGAAAATCCATATTCTACTAGGAAAGAGAGGGACAAAGAAGTAAAGCCTAAGACAAGAGTAAAAGGCAGAAGATTTTATTATTATCGCTAGTGATAATCCAGAATGTAGTCGGCCAACAAAATAATTTGGGGTTTATGTAATTTTGTTGTCGACTATTCCCGAAGCCACAAGTAACATACCTATTTTTGTGGGTGAGGATATCTAAAGATACCCCTCAATCATAAGGTCGTTTCCAGCTTTTTCTGTCCTGATATCCTTGAGCTTTATCGCCTTGTCTATCTTCGTTATGCCAAGGTTTCCGATTGCGCCCTTGCCGTTTCCTATTATCTTCGGCGCTGCAAAGATGATTATCTTGTCGGCAATGCCAGCCTTTATTGCAGAGCTGTTGACTTCTGTTCCGCCTTCAATCATCACGCTCGTGATTTCTCTCTTTCCCAGCTCTTCCATAAGCTGCCTCAGGTCAACCATGCCGTCCTTTTGCTTCAGCACAACAATGCTCACTCCTTTCTGGTGCAGGCTGTTGAGCTTTGCCTTAGGCGCCTTGGAAGTGGTGGCTATAAGGAGCTTTGAAGGCTCCTTCATCAGGTTGCATTTATCCGGCATTTTTAGCGTGCTGTCGACAACTATCTTCAAAGGGTTTTTTCCTTCGACTAACCTGGGGGTCAATTGGGGATTGTCCCTTATGACTGTGTTGACTCCCACCAGAATTGCGTCAGCTTCAGTCCTCAATTTATGCACAATCTTTCTTGCTTCGACACTTGTTATATACCTGGAATCTCCGGTGGAAGTTGCAATCCTGCCGTCCGCGCTCATGGCTACCTTTATTGTGACAAAAGGTATCTTCTTTTTCATGTATTTCATGTACACTTCATTCAGCTTTTCAGCTTCCTCTCCAAGAATTCCGATTTTTGACTTTATTCCGCGGAATTTCAATTCCTTAAAGCCTTCAACAAGGGGATTTGGGTCATGGCAGCCTATGATGACTTCCCTTATGCCGGAGTCAACTATCTTCTCAGTGCAGGGCGGCGTCTTGCCCCAGTGCGAGCACGGCTCCAGATTGACATACAAAGTGGCATTGTTGGCTTTTTTGCCCGCCTGATTTATAGCTATAACCTCGGCATGGTCCTCTCCGGCTTTCTTATGATGGCCTTTTCCTATTATTTTGCCTCTTTTCACAACAACGCAGCCGACCATCGGGTTGGGGCTTGTAGTGCCCCTGCCCTTTTCAGCAAGCTTTAAGGCCAAATCCATGTATTTTTTATGAGATATCAATCAAATTCCACCCCAAAATTGAATTGTTCAGGAGAAGGTTATATTTAAATGTGATGGATAATTATTTTACTACTTAAAAGTTAAAAAATTAGAAAGGTTTAAATAGGCATTTAAAATGCAAGAAATAAATATTAGTTATATAATCTATAAGGAATAGGCTAAAAATGGGGGAAGCACTTATAGAATCAAGCGTTGCGGATAAGATTCGCACCTTTGAAGAAGTGGGGGTCGCCTTTGATGGCGGAAAGATGGGTATAGGCAAAACTGAAGTAAGGATATTTTTGCCGGATTATTTGGCAGAAAAGGTAGCTTCAGCTTTGCCTCAGCCTAGAGAAAAGATAACTCTAGTTGACACTACATCATTTGGTCAGCCTGCAGACTTGGTGGTTAACGGAGGAATCCAGTTTAATGGCGGATTTATTGCTCCAAACGCAAGTATCATAATTGGAAGATATCATGCCGGCAATGGCAATACAGAAAACACTGATGAATTGGTGCGCAGAATCGCTGAAACAATTAAAAGCCATTCTTTAACAAATCTTAACCCTCAATTTAATGATAGCCATGCTTTCAGCTCTGTCAGGGAAATGGGATTTTTTAGTGGCCCTAAGCCAATATCCCCTGCGGATATTTTTAAAGGATATGATGGTTTAAAATTTTTAATTGATTGGAACACTGGAGGTCTTGACGCTTCTCATGACAGGGTTACTCGTGAAAGTTTTGTTTGGAAGCAAGCACCATTGGAAGAAGTTGTGGATAGATATAAGCGTGCGCTTCCAAAAGATATTATCGCTGTTGCAAAAACTGATGATGGCAGAATAACTCCTTTTGAAGTCCAATACAGGACCAATTTTCGGAAAGGCATGACTAAGGAGCCAAACGTAGTCTACCTAATACAGGACTCATTTGTTATTGTTATGAGGGTTGGAAGAACGTATGACGAGGAATTTAGCGCGCCTCAACTTAGCAAGTACAGAGGGCATATAAATAAGCATCATTACTTGGGCTTGCTGACAGGCAGCCACCAAAGCGTCGAAATCGATATGAAAAAATTTTTATTCCTACCGGAACCTTATTTGTTGGCTGCTTTGGAAAATCTTTATTTAGAAGGTACACCTCGGATAACCCCTAATTTAAAAGTAGTTGAAACTGATAATGGTGATGTATACTATCTAAGGACATGGGTTAAGTCTCTGAGAGATTTGCCATTGGATTCCTTGGCGGTTGCCAGATATCTTGGAACTGCACAAGGATATGGATTATTTGAAGATAAGGAAGAAAGGCAAGTTGTTCATTATTGTTACCAGCCCACTGAAGATGGGGCTATTATTGTTAATATAGACCCAGACTTGATGTTGAATAGGCTGGAAAAGCCACGCCATGACGCAGATGATACTAACGATTTCCTTGCAAAACTTATGGAGGTTCATCCATTGGGAAAAGAAGAAGCTAGGTCATTCAAAAGAGAAGTAAGCAGGAGGAAAGAAGAACTTGCCGGTGATAGTCTGGTCAGGAGATTAGTTGGAGCAATACCTCCAAGTCTTTATGAATCTTCACTCTCAAAATTAACGATTCCTGCTTACAATCCAACAAGAATATATAGTGGCGGAACTAAATAATTGAGCAATAATTATTCCGCCACTATATCAGGAGGACACAAAGTATTCTCAATCAATTATTTGTGTCCGAGATTACAATTTATTTCATAAATTGTAATCTTACAAGTATTGTATTACCTAATACTCCTCCCAGCTTCTAATCTCCAGCTCCTCAATTTTCTTATTTGAAATGGACTCGACAAACAATTTGGCAAGCTGCGCATTTGTCAGCAATGGCACATTAAAGTCCACTGCCTTTCTTCTTATTATATAATCATTCTCCAGCTCCGCCTCTTCAAGAGTTTTCGGGATATTTATCACCAGATCTATTTTTCCTTCCTGTATGTATGTCAGCGCATTGGGCTCTTTCTTCCGAAGGGGCCAGTGCAGCATTGCAGCTTTTATGCCGTTTTTCTCAAGAAATTTAGATGTCCCCTTTGTTGCATAAAGCTCAAATCCCATCTCGTAGAGCTTTCTTATGCTTTCCAGGAGGTATGCCTTGTCTTTTATCGGGCCTGTCGAAAGCAGGATTGTTTTTTTAGGCATCTTGAACCCAACTGATAAAATTGATTTCAAAAATGCGTCATAAATGTCATCTCCCATGCACCCCACTTCCCCTGTCGACGCCATCTCAACCGACAGCAGCGGGTCTGCCCCATGGAGCCTTGAGAATGAAAATTGAGGGGACTTGACTCCAACATAATCAAAGTCCAGGGTGTTGTATTTCTGCTTCGGCGCAGAGCCCATAATTGCCTTCGTCGCAATGCCGATGAAATTATGCTTTGTGACTTTCGAAACAAACGGGAAGCTTCTTGACGCGCGGAGGTTGCATTCTATCACCTTTATGTCATTCTGTTTTGCAATAAACTGGATATTGAAAGGGCCTGTTATCTCAAGCGATTTTGCTATTTTTTTTGCAATCCCTTTGATGCGCTTTATCGTTTCAATGTATGTGAATTGCGGCGGCAAAACCAGTGTGGCGTCGCCTGAATGCACTCCTGCATTCTCGATATGCTCTGATATTGCGTAAATTAAAATGCTGCCTTTATCGGCAACCGCGTCTATCTCAATCTCTTTTGCATTTGTTATGAATTTCGAAATGACGACAGGATGCTCTTTTGAGACTTTTGCGGCTTTTTCCAGGTAATCTTCCAGCTCTTTCCTGTTTGATGCGACGCTCATTGCAGCTCCGCTGAGCACATAAGACGGCCTTATCAAGACAGGATATCCTGCTTTATCTGCAAACTTCTCTGCTTCGTTCATTGACTTGGCTTCTGTCCATTCAGGCTGGTCCACTCCCAATCTGTCCAGCAAAGCTGAAAACTTATGCCTGTCTTCCGCGCTGTCAATGCTTAACGGGCCCGTCCCCAGAATCCTGGCATTCTGCCTGTGCAGCTTCATTGCAAGATTATTCGGAACCTGCCCTCCCATCGAGATGATTATCCCGTCAGGATTTTCCTTCTCATAAATATCGAGCACCCTCTCAAAGGTCAATTCTTCAAAATAAAGCCTGTCGCAGATGTCATAATCCGTGCTTACTGTTTCAGGATTGCAGTTTATCATGATGGAGTTGTATCCCATCTCCTTTGCTGTGGAAGCTGCATTTACGCAGCACCAGTCAAACTCCACAGAAGATCCTATCCTGTAAGCCCCCGAGCCTAGTACAATTATGCTTTTTTTATTGCCGAATGATATGTCATCGCCGCTGCCGTTATAGGTCATGTAAAGGTAGTTGGTCTTTGCGGGATATTCAGCAGCAAGCGTGTCAATCTGCTTTATGCAAGGCAAAATGCCGTATTTCTTCCTCAGATTTCTGGCTTCAAGCGCCTTTTTCTGCAAATCTGATTTTTCGCTGCTTGTTATCTTTGCAATCTGGAAATCCGAAAATCCCTGCTCTTTGGCATTCCTCAGAACGTCTTTTGGAATGCTTCCCATATCATATTTTTTCAGCTCCCTTTCAGTTTCAAGGGCATTTTCTATCTTATACAGGAACCACCTGTCAATCTTTGTCAATTCATGAATCTCATCAACGCTGAAATTTTTCTTAAGCGCATCCACTATCACCAGCAGCCTTTTGTCAGTGGGATTCCTCAGCTCGTTTTTGATATTGTCAATACCGCTGAGACCTGTATTGTTGGCAACCAGCCCGTGAAACCCCATTCCAAGCATCCTTATTGCCTTCTGGAGCGCTTCTTCAAATTTCCTCCCTATTGCCATTACCTCTCCGACAGATTTCATCTCGCTGCCTATTGTAAAGCTTACATTCCTGAATTTCTCCATGTCCCATCTTGGCATCTTGACAACGATATAATCAAGCGCGGGCTCAAAGCACGATTTTGTCGCTTTTGTGATTGAATTTTCAAGCTCTGCAAGAGAATATCCCAAAGCCAGCTTTGCGGCGACAAAAGCCAGCTGGTATCCTGTTGCCTTTGACGCCAATGCAGAGCTTCTTGACAGCCTGGCATTAACCTCGATAATCCTGTAATCTTCGGAATTTGGATCAAGCGCATATTGTATATTGCACTCCCCCACTATGCCAAGATGCCTGATGACTTTTATTGAAATCTCCCTCAGCTTGTGGTACTCCGAGTTTGTCAAAGTCTGCGAAGGCGCAACAACAATGCTCTCCCCTGTATGTATGCCCATCGGGTCAAAATTTTCCATGTTGCAGACAGTGATGCAGTTGTCATAAGAATCGCGGACAACTTCATACTCTATCTCCTTCCACCCTCCAAGATACTCCTCGACAAGTATCTGCTTTGAATATGAGAATGCCCTCTTTGCGATCTCTCTGAGCTTTTCCTCATTTTCAGCAGTTCCGGAGCCCTGGCCCCCTAAGGCATAGGCTGCCCTTATCATGACAGGATAGCCTATATTACTGGCAGTTTTTATCGCCTCATTTATGCTTTCAACAGCCTTGCTTTTAGGAGTTTTGAGTTTGACTTCATTGAGTTTTTTGACAAACAAGTCCCTGTCTTCCGTGTCTTTTATTGTCTGGATCTGCGTGCCTAAAACTCTTACATTATTTTTTTCAAAAGCCCCTGAATCAGCCAGCTCAACTCCGCAGTTAAGCGCAGTCTGCCCCCCGAATGAAAGCATTATGCCGTCAGGCTTTTCTTTCTCAATGACTTTCTCTACAAAAAAAGGAGTTACGGGAAGAAAATAGATTTTGTCGGCCATTCCCTCACTGGTCTGGATAGTAGCGATGTTCGGATTGATGAGTATTGTCTTGATTCCCTCTTCTCTCAGGGCTTTCAGGCACTGCGAACCGGAATAGTCAAATTCGCCCGCCTGTCCTATCTTCAGGCTTCCGCTTCCTAAAACTAAAACTTTCTTTGGTTTTGTCATTTTTCCAATTTTTTAATTATCCCCTCAGCCTGCCTTCTTGCATCCTCTATGCTTCCGTTGTTGTCAATAACAAAATCAGCATACTTCAGTTTCTCCTCAACAGGCATCTGGCTTTTGATTATCTTATCAATCTTTTCTTTTGAATATTTGCCAGGCAGCCTTTTCATTATATTCTCTTTTGATGATTTTATTACAATGATTTTTTCAACTAGATTTTTAGCATCAGTCTCGATAAGAAGCGGCGCCTCAACCAAAATATCAGTCTTATTGTTTTTTTTATAGCTGTTGATGGAGCCCTTAATGCTGCTGATGATAACAGGATGCAGCAGGCTGTTAAGTTTCTCAAGCATAGGCTCGTTGCCGAAAACAATGTCTCCAAGCTTTTCCCTGTCAATATTGCCAAGCCCGTCAAGAATATCATCGCCGAATTCATTGATCACTTCAATTTTCACTATCTCGTCATTCTCGAGAATTTCATGCCCTGCCTTGTCGGCGTCTATCACAATAAAGCCATGCTCTGAAAAGAATTTAGCTATTGTTGTTTTGCCGGAGCCTATTAAACCTGTTAATCCAAGTATCATTAAAAAAATAAGCTAAATGCGGAGATTTATAAAAGTTTGCATAGAATGATTTATATATTGGAAACGCATAAAGGGAAATGATTAAAATGTACGCGCAAAAAGAGATTTTATTAAGCTTCTGGAGCCAGCATTTCAAGTTTAGGGATATAGAGATTGAGGCTTTTAAGGAAATAAACAGGGAGGATTTTGTCCATGCCGAACTTAAGCCTGCTGCTTACAGCGACAGGCCTCTTCCATTGATAAGGGGCAAAACAATATCCCAGCCGAGCACAGTGATGATCATGACCCACTCATTGGAGCTGAATAAGGGAGACAAGGTTTTTGAAATAGGAGCAGGCTCAGGCTTTCAGTCTGCAATCATAGCGAAGATTGTTGGGCAGGATGGAAAAGTGGTGTCCACTGAAGTGATACCAGAGCTTGTCAGCTTTGCAAGGCAGAATTTGAAGCAGGCGGGCATAATCAACGCATTTGTGCATGAGGAGGACGGCTCAAACGGAATGGAAAAAGAGGCTCCTTTTGACAAAATCATAATAACAGCAGCCTGCAGGGAATTTCCCAAAAAATTGCTGGAGCAGCTGAAGCCCGGCGGCATAATAGTCGGGCCTGTCGGCGATCAAAACGAGCAGGAGATGGTGAAAGGCATCAAGCGCAATGACGGCAAGCTCGACATAGAATTCCTCGGGCAGTTTTTATTCACGCCAATGTACGGGAAATACGGGTTTGAGGACTGATTAGCCTCGATTCAAAATCCCTATCCTGTCAATGTATTCAGAAGTGCCTGTCTCCCTTATCTTTTGTAAAATCCTGCTGACAATCCCAAATTTTTCCTCAATTGACCAGGAAGCTGCGCCCTTCTTTTTTATCTCTGCAAAAAAACCATCAATTGCAGGGCACAGATTTTCCAGCTGATCTCCGGTTTCAGATAATGGATGGGATAATTCATCACATGGATAGGCAATTTCAGATTTAGCAGCCGAATAAAAATCTAGCATAAATTGGTATTTTTTCCTGACAACACGCTCATAAGCCGCAAGCTTTTCGGGGCTTGTAACTATGCCGTCAGCGATAATTCCAAGAAGAAGCTCTATTCCATCCACAGCGCCGCCAAATCCTCTCCTTCTTTCTGGACCTGTGGGGGATTCTGAGGAACCACAACACTCTGCCAATCCTAATCCGCCATAATAATTCATAAACCCGTTTAATATTACTCCGTTTAATAAGATTATGCAGAAAAGTAAGGATTTAGCTTTCTGAAGTTGCATATCAATTCATTCCGTCGCCTCGCGACCAAGATACACTCGGCGGAATTTTTACTGCCATTAAAATTCCGCCTCGAATCGATTTCAATAAATGGCGAGGCGGAGCGTGTGGCAGACAGCGACGCCTCGCAGTAGATATGCCGAAGGCGGATTGAGGATTGACGATAAAAAGATTTAGAATAGTGAATTATTGCCCCAAATCCCTTTGTTATTTAGCCGCAACTCCAATTAGGTATGCTGCTCTTTAATGAAACTCAATCTCCCCTCCGAAATAAACTCCCTTCTCGAGCTTTACAGGCCTCCAGTCATCCTCGACCAATTCCGCATTCAGCCATTCTGCAAGCTCTTTTGGGTTGCCTATTGTGGCTGACAGCGCAATAAACTGGGTTTTTTTAAGAAGCTGCATCAGTATTGTCAGGATTATTTCCAATGTCGGGCCTCTTGAGGCATCATTGAGAAGATGCACTTCATCAACGACAACAACCTTTACTTCAGCAAGCCATGGTATCCTGTGCCTTATCAGGGAATCAAGCTTTTCGGATGTGGTGATTATTGCATCATATTCAGATAGATAAGAATCCGAAGAGTCAGAATCCCCGATTGACAGCGCAATTTTTGCCTTATTGCCGTATTTTCTTTTGAAATCATTGTATTTTTCAGATGCCAGCGCCTTTAGCGGCACAATGTAAACAGCTTTTCCTCTTTTTTCAAAAACAGCCTTGAAGCACGCCAGCTCCGCAATCAGGGTCTTTCCGCTTGCCGTTGGTGTGCAGACAAGAAGATTCTTTCCTTCCAGAAGGCCTTTACCGATGGCTTTTTCCTGGGCAGGTCTCATCTCCGTTATTTTCTCGCTAAGCAGGGCTTCATACAACTCCTCAGGAATTTTATCTTTGATCGAGCCGATTTTCATTATACTGATGGATTTTAAAAAGATATATAAATCTTGATGCTAAAACAAAGAATTATGTATAACTCACCTTAAGCAAGCAGGCAATAACAAGAAGCCAAAATGCCGCCCAAAAAACCAAAACAGGAAAAACAGGAAAAAAGCAGGCCATCAAAGCCCCAAGTTTTAGTCTACAGCACATCAACATGCCCGTGGTGCATGAAGGCAAAAGAGTTTCTGAAAGCCAACAATATTTCTTTTAAGGACATTAATGTCAGCGCTGACGAAAAAGCAGGAAAGGATATGTTTGAAAAATCTCACCAGTTCGGAGTGCCTGTAATTGACATAAATGGAGAGATAATCGTGGGCTATAATCCTTCCAGAATGAAAAAAATCCTTAAGCTTTAAAAAGGGAAATAAGATTTCTTTTTTATATGGAAAAAGACAATATCTGCATAGACTGCTCCAGGCATATAGACAAAGTTGCAGAGGTTCTAAAGCTTGACGAGGCTGATATAGATATCCTTACAATACCTAAGAAGGTCATTATCTTGAGCTTTCCTGTAAAGCTTGACTCAGGTAAAATAAGGTACTTTACAGGCTATAGGGTGCAGTTTAATGACGCCCGCGGACCTGCAAAAGGGGGCTTAAGGTTCCATCCCGAGCTTAATCTGGAGGAAGTAAAAACACTTGCTTTCCTGATGACATTAAAATGCGCTGTTGGAAATCTTCCTTATGGCGGCGGCAAAGGCGGAGTTGTGATAAATCCGCATAAGTATTCTAAAAAAGAAATTGAAAGGGTAAGCAGGGCTTTCATGCGCGAATTGGCAAAATTTATAGGCCCTAAAATAGACATACCTGCCCCTGACGTAAACACAAACCCGGAGATAATGGGGTGGATGCTTGACGAGTACGAAAAAATAATCGGGAAAAAATGCCCTGCAATCATCACAGGGAAGCCAGTTGAATTGGGAGGCAGCATGGGAAGGGAATATTCCACCTCATACGGCGGCGCTTATGTCCTTGACCACGTGATTAAAGACCTGAAGATGGACAAAAAGAAGCTCGCTGTTGCAGTCCAGGGATTTGGAAATGTGGGTATGCATATTGCAAGGATACTTGACGAGTGGGGCTACAAGATAGTCGCTGTCAGCGATTCAAAAGGCGGAATATACAATAAAAATGGATTAAATGTAAAAGAAGTTATATTCCACAAGAATAAAACAGGAAGCGTTGCAAAGCTTAAAGGCGCTGAAGAGATTTCCAACGAGAGATTGCTTGAGCTTGATGCTGATGTCATCATACCTTCTGCGCTGGAAAATGTAATCACAAAAGAAAATGCCAATAAGATAAAAGCCAGAATAATTCTTGAAATGGCAAACGGCCCTGTAACAACTGAAGCAGATGAGATTTTACTCAAGAAAAAAATAAAGGTTATTCCTGATATTCTGGCAAATGCAGGCGGAGTGATTGTAAGCTATTTTGAGTGGGTTCAAAATCTCAATAATGAGAAGTGGAGCGAGAAGGAAGTCCTCAAAAAATTAAAGGAAAAAATGGAGCAGGCAGTCCAGGAGCTTTCAAAATCATGCCATAATTACGACTGCAACATGCGCGATTCTTTGTACATTTCTGCAATAAAGAAAGTGCTTGAGGCTGAGAGGAAGAGGAAGATTTAAAATAAATCTCCCGAATTCTTATAAAATAGTCAAAATGGACTTAAACCAAAAATCCCTGAAGCTCCACCTTGAAAACAAAGGCAAGCTGGCAGTATGCTCCAAATTCCCTGTAAAGACAAAAGAAGACCTCAGCATTGTCTATACTCCTGGGGTTGCCGAAGTCTGCAGGGAAATTGCCGCAAACAAAAGCAATATCTACAAATATACAATGAAATCCAATTCTGTTGCTGTTGTGACAGACGGCAGCGCTGTTCTTGGGCTTGGCAACATAGGGGCAGAAGCCTCCATTCCGGTGATGGAAGGCAAATGCGTTCTTTTCAAGGAATTGGCAGGAATAGACGCATTTCCGATCTGCATAAAGACGCAGGATAACAATGAAATCATCAATATTGTGAAGAACATCACGCCTGTTTTCGGCGGCATCAATCTTGAGGACATTGCAGCCCCAAGGTGCTTTGCAATTGAGGAAGCGCTGCTTGACATCGGCATTCCTGTAATGCACGACGACCAGCACGGCACTGCGATAGTTGTTCTGGCTGCACTGCTGAATGCCTGTAAAGTCGTGAAGAAAGCTCCTGAAGACCTGAAAATAGTGATAAACGGCGCAGGTGCGGCAGGCATAGCTGTTTCAAAGCTGCTCATGTGCATCGGAGTTGACAAAAACATATGCACGCCTGTAAAAGAAATAGTTTTGTGCGACAGCAAGGGCATAATCTATGACGGCAGGCCCGACCTGAACAGCTTCAAGAAAGACCTGGCAAGATACACGAACAGGCAGAAAAGAAAAGGCGCATTAAGCGATGCCATGGAAGGCGCTGATGTTTTCATAGGAGTTTCAAAAGCCAATTTGCTAAATTCAAATGATTTAAGGAAAATGAACAAAGATGCAATTGTCTTTGCAATGGCCAATCCTGTTCCGGAGATAATGCCAGAAGAGGCTTCGAAAGTGGCTGCCATAGTAGGAACCGGAAGGAGCGATTTTCCAAACCAAGTCAATAATTCACTT
This sequence comes from uncultured Methanosarcinales archaeon, assembly GCA_964454865.1. GTDB lineage: Archaea > Nanobdellota > Nanobdellia > Woesearchaeales > GW2011-AR4 > JACOZO01. The sequence goes on along the minus strand of CAYVTQ010000003.1, from coordinate 10,447 downwards.
GGCTTTCCCGGCGTGTTCAGGGGAGCATTGGACGCGAATGCAGTAAAAATAAACAATGAGATGAAGATAGCTGCGGCTCATGCATTAGCAGGCTGCGTTGTACCGAAAAAAGACAAGATACTGCCTTATACCCTTGAAACCCACGTTGCGCCTAAAGTTGCAGAGGCTGTCAGGAAAGCTGCGGTTGAGAGCGGGGTTGTGAGGAAATTTTAAATATTAAATAACTGATTATTAATAAACATGGCAAATACTAATTTTTTAATAAATAGAAGTATTAATTCTATTTCTTTTTCTTTATCATTGTTTATAGCATATTCTTATTTATATTTTTATTTTGTTTATTTTGAAATTGATTCAGAATCGGGCTATTTATTTTTAGAACTAATTGTGCTTTTTCTAATAACTCTATTATTATTTTTATTTTTTCTATGGAGATTGAAAATTTTGTTAGCCTCTGAAGAAGATATTTATAAATCATATTCCCTCGTTTCAATTATTTTCTTAATTGGGGCATTACTGATAATTTTTATTGATTTTCATTATGCATTAAGTAATTCAGCAGAATATGGCGATTTAGATACAGATGTGATACGTAATGATAAAGTTATTCACTTTAATAAATTTATATACCCACTAGCATTAGTTACTGGGGTAATAACTTTCTTATTAAACCAACTTATTAGTCTAAGAAAAAAATAGAACTAAAAATAGATTTAAAAAATTTCTAAAAAATATCTTCTCATTTTTAATACCTCTTTTCTTAAGTGGTTTGTTCTCAATTATATTTGGATTTATAATACTATTCATAGTTATGATACTTGTTTATGGAATTCATGGATAAAATCTGTTTCTCAAATATCTTAAAAATTAGTTAAACCTAAGTAACCAAAAGTATGCTGATAATAAATTTTTTACTTCTCCAACAAAAACCCTTTTAAAACTAATATCTTTTCTCCCCTTATGAACCAATTCAGAACCGAAAAAGACGTCCTTGGCGAAGTGAAAGTCCCCCTAAACGCCTATTACGGCGCTTTCACCCAAAGGGCAAGTGATAACTTCCAGATAAGCGGAATAAGGGCCCACAAGGAATTCCTTTTCTCTCTTGCTTCAATTAAAAAAGCAGCTGCCATGGCTAACATCCAATTAAGGCAATTGGACGAAAAGCTCGGAAACGCGATAATAAATGCCGCTGATGAGGTTATCAAAGGCAGATTTGACAATGAGTTTGTCCTTGATGTCTATCAGGCAGGGGCAGGAACTCCATTCAACATGAGCATGAATGAAGTCATTGCAAACAGGGCGACAGAAATTCTCGGCGGCAGGCTGGGACAATACATTGTAAATCCAAACAACCATGTCAACATGGCGCAAAGCACGAATGATGTTATTCCTACAGCCACGAGAATCGCCATTTTATTGCTTCTGAAGGAATTAATCAGCGAATCAAAAAATTTTGAAAGCTCATTAATGAAAAAATCAGATGAATTCAAGGAAATACTGAAAGTCGGCAGGACTCACTGGGAAGATGCAGTTCCAATCACTTTAGGCCAGGAATTTGAAAGCTATGCTGTCTCTATTGCAAAAGACATTGAAAGAATCTCAAATGCTGCAGTGGAATTAAAAGAGCTTGGCATAGGGGGAACAGCAGTAGGAACTGGAATAACTGCCCATCCGGAATTCCACAATACGATAGTAAAGAATTTAAGCCAATTATTGAATATAGAGTTTAAAACTTCCAATAACCTGATAGAATTAACCCAAAACTACAACTGCTTTGTATCGTTCTCAGGCGCATTGAAGATGCTTGCAATAGACTTGTTCAGGATATCCAACAATTTAAGCATCTTAAATTCGGGCCCTAAAGGAGGTATTGCCGAAATTACACTTCCAGATGTTGAGCCCGGCTCTTCCATAATGCCGGGCAAAATCAACCCAAGCATTCCTGAATGCGTAATTATGGTTTGCTATGATGTGATGGGAAAAGACAAGACCATTGAACTGGCGGCGCAATACAGCATTCTGGAATTAAATGTAATGTGTCCTGTCATTGCCTACAACATTCTGCAGTCAATGAACCTTCTCATAAACACCTTTAAGATGTTCAGGGGATTCTGCATTGACGGGATAAAGGCAGATGAGGCAAGATGCAGGGAATTATTGGAGAAAAGCACTGCAACAGCAACTGCATTGAATCCCTATCTTGGCTATCAGGCTGTCTCAAAGATTGTGAAAGAGGCGATAAGGGAAAACAGGACAATAAAGGAGATTATTCTAAAATATGGCTTGATTGAAGAAGGTGATTTGAATAACATATTGAGTCCTGAGGAGATGACGAAGCCAGTATCATTAAATGAAAAATTGATTTTTAATATTAAGAGTAATGTTGCGTACGGGAAATTCCTGAAAAATTTGTAGTTGTGTTAATCTCAAGCCGTTAAAACCAACAGATTTATATATTAATAATTATTAGTTTAGTAAATGGTGGGTGGAAATTCTCAAGATAAGGCTGTGGTTAGCCCAGATATTTATGAAAAGGCAGTGTCAAGCGGAACTGCGGCATATGGGCTAGTTAGAATGGGAAGATTTGGCGAAGCGGCTAGTGAGCTGGATTTGTTTGAACATGACAGGCCTTCTGAAATACAGACTATAAATGGTGTACCTATAAGTGCGCTTACTAGGGAGGCTCATTTAGGGGCCGCAATGAATTTATACGAAAAATTAGCCGATACTCAGCACCGAAACCCCGGAGACCCAGATCTCGATGATTATAGGGCATCGGCTGAAATTGAAATGAAAAAATGGATGGGAGAATCTATTATTAATGGCGCTTCTTATGTTGATGCAGCAATGGGATTTCTTGGCATTAATCGCTTTGGAGAAGCAATTCAAGTACTTGAATCCTTAGAAAGAAAATTGCCGTCCAATCACCACGAAAACCAACAAATCGAAGATTTAAGGGCAGCAGTTCATTATTTAAAGGCAAGGGCATATGAGGGAGCATCCGCTATGTATGCAGCAAAACACCTTGCATTTACTGAGGAACATAAAACTGATGGTGAGCCAGATCTTGATAACTATCACATTGCATCAGAAGAAGCTGCAATAAAATCTGCTGATGAAATGAGGCTTGCTAGAGAGCATCCTAGTCTTGAAGCTATTCTTGGAAAAAGCGGAATAAAATTCTAATAAATGAATTTTAAAATTAAAATAAATTAAATAAAAAATAAGAGCTTCTAAACCTCAATCTCCCTTTCAGTTTCCATAGGCCTTAGCCCCGCATCTTTCCTCAAAGCCTCAGCCCTGTCAGTCTTCTCCCATGTGAAGTCAGGGTCGTTCCTTCCAAAATGCCCATAGGCTGCTGTTTTTCTGTAAATGGGCCTTCTCAAGTTCAGCATTTCTATCACTGCTCTCGGCCTCAAGTCGAAGTTCTTGTGGACAAGCTCGACAATCTTTGCTTCCGGAATCTTATTTGTGGAGAAGCAGTCTACATTTATGGAAGTAGGCTTCGCAACACCAATTGCATACGAAATCTGGACTTCGCACTTGTCAGCCAAGCCTGCAGCTACAATGTTCTTTGCAACATACCTTGCTGCATAGGCTCCGCTCCTGTCGACTTTCGAAGGGTCTTTTCCTGAGAAAGCGCCTCCTCCGTGCCTTCCTATTCCGCCGTAAGTGTCAACAATGATCTTCCTTCCTGTAACTCCTGAATCCCCTTCAGGGCCTCCAATCACGAACTTTCCTGTTGCGTTGATATAAACAGTTGTGTTGTTGTCCATCATGCTGCCGCAGACAGGCTTTATGACTCTTTCGTACAGCTCTTCTTTCAGTTTCTCTTCAGAAATATCCTCAGTATGCTGCTGCGCCAAAACAACTGCGCTTATCCTTTTTGGCCTGCCGTCGTGATATTCAATGCTAACCTGAGATTTGCCGTCAGGGCCAAGCCCTTTCACAACCCCGTTTTTCCTTACTTCCGACAGCCTCCTTGTCAATTTGTGCGCCATAACAATAGGCAAAGGCATAAGCTCAGGAGTCTCATTTGTCGCAAAGCCGTACATCATTCCCTGATCGCCGGCTCCCTGCTCCTTGTTTGTTGCTTCATTTACGCCCTGCGCAATGTCTGCGCTTTGTCCGTGAATGCTAACTAAAACTCCTGCGTCATTGAAATCAATTCCAAACTCGGGATTTGTATATCCAATGTCCCTTAATGTCCTTCTTGCAATTCCCTGTATGTCTGCATAGCCCTGTGTTGTGACTTCTCCTGCCACCACAACTAATCCCGTAGTTGTCAGGCATTCAACAGCAACCCTTGAATATGGATCCTGTACTATTAAAGTGTCAAGAATAGCGTCGCTTATCTGGTCGCATATCTTGTCAGGATGGCCTTCAGTAACGCTTTCTGATGTAAAATACTCTATTTTTGGCATATAAACCACCTCGCCCTTTGTTTTTAGGAAAGGGATTCCTGCATATTATATAAGTTTTTGCTTAAATTATTCTTATAGGAATAATTGGTAAACTATATTATTCATAATTTTGTATTAATTAAGCAGCTTGAAGAAGGTCAAATACCAATTTATCCTTTCCAGAAATTTGGCCGGCAACTTGTTCTCCTATTTGGTTAATAATTTCATATTGTTTTATAAACTCTCTCGCTATGCTATTTCCTAAAGTTAAGGCTGGATTAACTTTTGCCTTGTTATCGTGCGGATGTGCATTATAATATGCAAATGCCAAATCGTAGCATGATAGGGCTGCAAAGACTATATCTTCTGCAACTCTTTTCGCGAATTCTCCGGTGTTTCTTAGATCATTAATTGATAAGGGCTGATGAAATCCAGGCGCCTGCGAATCTGCATAATCCTGCAGTCTTGCATCTGGAGTTATATTAATGCCGCTTATGTTTGCATGAGTCATCCCCTCGCTGTGCATTCTTGCGGTTTGCCATCCAATTTCTCCGCCCCACCATGCAAAATAATCAGGTATGCCTTTAAAATTATACCTGTCCTTATTCTCTTCATAGAATCTCTGGAAATCTTCCTCCCGCATCTCAGAAACCCTTAAGTTATCGACCCAAGATCTGACTGAAATAGCAGGAACAAACCTGTAAATCAATTTTCCATCCGGAGCATGCCTGTCAAATGGCAAATCACTTACATTAACCCTATTTCCTTCATTATCTAAAATTTCAGTCAGCCTTATTACAGCAAGAGGAAGGTGAGCTGGCTTCAAGCCGTATTGGGAAACTAATTTAACTCCTTCCATTTCGTGAATCATCTGCAATTCATAGCCAAATCCAACAGGGCGCGTTTCAAGGAATTCATCAAGAGTCATATCAGCATCGTCTTTTTCAAGCCTTTTTCCGCCAATGCTCCATGGAACAGGCACTTCATAAAGCTGGTCCATAGGCAATACAGACGAAGCATTTCTCCACATATACGTGGCTTGAGGATGGCCTATCCCTTTAATTGTTGTTAATCCATAAGTTTCCCCTTGAAATTCAATTGGAGGAACTTCTGTAAGCATTGCTTCTCTGGCATGAGCAACTAAAGAGTGAGCAGTTCTGGTTTCTGCTCCTTGCTTTGGCCTGTAATTTACAAAATAAGAAAAATCTGAAGGATCTTCTCCTCGAACCAGCCTCTCAATTTCCGATGGCAAAGAAGAAGCCAATACATCTTTATTAGCCCAGACAACTTGCCCCTTTACCGGAGATATATTAAATCTGCAGTGGGCTATTCTGCCATTTCCCAACTCAATAACTCTTAATTCCTTAAAAACTTCGTGTCTGGTTTTGTATAAAATAAGTGCCACCCAACCTTTCTATAAGACCATTGGTATTTAGAGGTTATATTTAATTGTTTTTTTTGCAATTTTTATCATATTCAAATAGGAATATTTATTCCTCTAAAGTATTCCTAAAAAAGATAGTTTTTTATATTGCATATTAAAATATTACAATTAATTGGTCATTTTTGTGTTTCCTTCCTTTGGGTCTAGGCTCGCCCAACAATGGCTCGCATTTATTGGTATGCAATTGCATAGAACTCGCCCGACAATCCACAGGGCGAGAAGCACTTGCCTTTTCCTATAAAGCGACAGCATAAGTATAAATTCCAGCCAATGCCGGCCGGCAAATGCCGCAATAGCGGAACATATGAGCATTAAAGTGGAATCCCGGAATGAATTTTATTACAAATTAAGAATCTTAAAAAATATGTCTAAAAACCCTATTTTAAAATGTCCTACGAACTAGACGAAATCAAGAAAATAAGGAAGCACATTGGATTGACGCAGACAGAGCTGGCGAAAAAAGCCAACGTCTCCCAATCACTGATAGCTAAAATAGAATCAGGAAGGCTTGACCCAACTTATTCCAATGCAATGAAGATATTCACAGCCTTGGGTGATCTGGAGAAAAAGCAGGAAATAAGGGCGTTCCAGATAATGAATGACAGGATAGTGAGCGCAAAGCCCGATGAATCAATAAAAAGCGCTGTCGAAAAGATGAAGAAATACAAGATTTCCCAGCTGCCTGTTGTGGAAGACCATAAGGCTGTCGGCCTTGTTTCAGAATCCATTCTGCTTGATGCCATTTTGAACTCTAAAGACAGCAATGTGAGCAGCGTAATGAGGGAAGCCCCTCCTGTTATTTCAAGAGAGTCTTCTATAAATATTGTGTCTTCTCTTCTCAGGCACTATCCCTTGGTTTTGGTGTCTGAAAGCGGCAAATTGGTGGGATTGATAACAAAATCAGACCTATTGACTAAACTTTACACTAAGTAATTTTCTAAAAAAATAAAGAAAATAGAAAAAAATAAAAAATTCTGTATGTTCAGTTTTTAGCTAATGACTTGATTGCCTTCAATGCAACCACTATAGCGGCAGGCGTTACAAAAACTGCAATCGCCTTGACAATTCCTGATACGTAGCCTCCCACCATAGGAATTACTCCCAGAGTGTCGCCCGCTGTGCCAGTTGCTATAAGTGCTATGCCTGCAACCAGGAAAGGAGTCATTTCTTTTTCTGTAATATTCAGGAATCCTACTACTAATCCCAGAACTACCAGCAGCAATACCAGCCAGCCTTGTGTTCCCTGGCTAAGGCTCCCTGAAAAAAGCCCAATCAGCACTGCTATTATTGTGCCAACAATAAAACTCCATTCTCCTAATTTGCTTCCCTCTGCCATTCATTTCACCCCCTTGGCATAAGTTTTTGTGAACTAATTATATTTTTAAGGTAATATTTAAGACTTTTGATTCTGGAGTATATAAAAACAACAAAATTTAAATATAAGTTAACGATTGTTAAGTATATGATTGAAAGCATGCCTCAGGAGATTGAAGTAAGGTATATTCTGCCTGCAATAAGAAGGGAATTTGCAAAAATACTGGTGGAAGAGAAAAAGAAATCGCAGAAAGAGACTGCAAAGCTGCTTGACATTACAGAAGCTGCAGTATCGCAGTATCTAAATTCAAAAAGGGCCAAAGAAGTGGTCTTTAGCGAAGATGTAAGGAATGAAATGAGAAATTCTCTTGATAAGCTGATGCATGACAATTCAAAGCAGAGGCTGATTGCCGAAATATACAGGATTTGCAACCTTACAGATGTGAGGCAGATACTTTGCGGCATACACCGGAGCCAATCAAAAGAGCTCGAAAACTGCAATGTATGCTTTGAAGAAGGGCTTATTGTGCAATTACCGGGCAAATAATCAAAACTATCTAGGAGTTTTATAATGGCAGAGCAGATTCTAAAAACAGAAGAAAGCGCGGAAGCATTTGTAAAAGATTACAGCAAATACTCTTTCTCAGATAAAGAGGACTATATATTCAAGTCAAAGAGAGGATTGACAAAAGAAATAGTTGAGGAAATCTCCAAAATGAAGAATGAGCCGCAATGGATGCTTGACTTCAGGCTCCAAAGCCTTGAGATTTTCTGGAAAAAGGCAATGCCTTCATGGGGCGCGGATTTAAGCACTATAGATTTTGACAATATCTATTATTACATAAAACCCAGCGAAAAGACAGAGAAAAACTGGGATGATGTTCCTGAATACATCAAGAAGACATTTGACAGGCTTGGGATTCCTGAGGCCGAAAGAAAGTTTCTGGCAGGAGTTGGTGCGCAATATGAGTGCCTTACAGGAGATACAAAAGTGTTTACCAATCCCTCCGGACCAAAAGATATTAGGTCTATAAAAAAAGGAGACAAGGTTTTCGCTTATGATGAAGCTAGCGGAGAGATAAAACCTTCTTTAGTAAAGGATGTGGCGTGCAAAGGCGAAAGACCTGTATTTGAGATAAATATAGGAACTAGAAAAATAAAGACAACAATTAACCACCCGTTTTTGGCTTTAATGCACGACAAAAAAGAGAAAAAAAGAAGGGGCCGCTACAAAAAAGAATGGCGCTATCTGTCAGATTTAAAAGTAGGAGACCTTGTTGCTATAGTTAAACAATTGCCTTATGAAGGCAAGCCTTATCAATTGCCAGAGCCTGAAAAAGCGTCTTATAGGCATAATAAAGTAAAAATTCCAGAATATACTAATGAAGACTTGATGTGGTTTCTTGGCTTATATTTAGGCGATGGCTTTTTACATAAAGAAAAAAAGAAAGCCAGAATTGAGATAGCAATTCCAATGCAGGACAAACAGCTTCGAGAAGAATTAGCTGGAATCATTCAAAATATTTTCAGCATTGAAGCCTCAGTAGTTGATAATGATAGGGTAACGATTTACTCCAGTATTTTATCAAACTTTATAGAAAAGATAGGCTTTGGAGGCAAAGCAAAAACAAAAAAAATTCCAGAATGGTTATTTTCACTGCCAAAAAATCAGATATTAGCGTTTTTAGGAGGTTACTTGGATTCAGACGGCTATGTCAGAGACCATCCCAAAAACCATGATATCGTTTTTACGAGTGTGAATAAGCAAATTCTTGAAGATACAAGAATGCTGGCAATGCTTTGCGGAATTGCTGCTTCTAATATTAATGAATTTCAGTCCAAGCACGTCTATGATAAGGGCAGAATGTTAACTGCCTTTAGGCTCCAGTTAAGCGGCAATGCAGATATAATACCTTGTAAATCAGAAAAAAGGTTTTTGAGATTAGGCAGGAAGAAATATTATCATAGCTATAAAAGCGCAAAAAATACGTCATTTAAAAAGCATGCAAATGACTTTATAGGTTTTGCAAAAATTGAATCCATAAAACCAATGGGAACAGAGCCTGTCTATGATATTGAAGTAGAAAATTATCATAATTTTGTTGCTGAGGGCGTAATAGTGCATAATTCAGAAGTTGTCTACCACAAGATAAGGGAGGACCTGGAAAAGCTTGGCGTGCTCTTCCTTGATATGGACTCCGGATTAAGGGAATATCCTGAGCTTGTAAAGAAATATTTTGCCACTGTAATCCCCAATAATGACAACAAGTTTGCAGCTTTGAACAGCGCAGTTTGGAGCGGAGGCAGCTTCATTTACGTTCCAAAAGGCGTGAAAGTGGACCTGCCTTTGCAGGCGTATTTCCGAATCAACGCCCAGAATATGGGGCAGTTTGAAAGGACATTGATAATCTGCGATGAGGGAAGCTCAGTGCATTATATTGAAGGCTGCTTTACAAAAGGAGCGCCTGTAAAGACTCTGGAAGGCACAAAGAAAATTGAAGATGTCGCAGTTGGGGATATTGTATTAACCCATACAGGCTCATACAAAAAAGTTTACGAACTGCAAAGAAGAAAGCACAGCGGGATATTATGCACAATCAATTATTACGGGGATACAAGGCAGGAAATCAAAATAACCGGCGGGCATCCGGTGCTTGCTGTTAAAAGAAAGAAAGCTGAATATATAATGGCGGAAGTAAATAATCAATCAATTATTCCGCCATTATGTCAGGAGGACACAAAGTATTTTCAATCAAATATTTGTGTCCGAGATTATAAAAACAGCGAATTTAAGCCTGAATGGATAGAAGCGGCGCAATTAAGCAAAAATGATTATGCTGCGATTCCCATTGACAGAACAGTAATATCCAAAGACAGCCGATTTTTCTCAATAAAGATAGGAAGGGGCAGGCATCAGTCAAAGACCTTAGAATTTAAAGTTGATACTGACAAGGACTTTTTCAGGCTTGTTGGCTATTATATGGCAGAAGGCTCTGTAATAAATGAGAATTATTTATCTTTCACATTTAACAAAAATGAAAGGGATTATCTTGAGGATGCAAGCGATTTGCTGGAAAAATTATTCGGAAAAGCCCCGCTGGAATATAAGGAATACAAGGGCGGAGTAACTTTAGTGTTATGCAGCACTCTAGCAGCAAGGCTGTTCAAGCAGGAATTTGGAAAGGGTGCTAAAAACAAGAAACTTCCGAAGTGGCTTATGCTTGAGTCTTGTGAAAAACAGGCAGAATTCATTAAAGGCTACTGGCGCGGAGATGGCAGTTTTATC
>CAYVTQ010000002.1:1727-53195 GCA_964454865.1 uncultured Methanosarcinales archaeon | reverse complement strand
TTTCTAGCTAATTCCGGAGTGATAGACTTTAAATCAAGAACCGGCTTCCACATATCTAAATGCGGCCTTATAAACTCTCTGAGCAAAAAAATAACAATGTCGTCTCTGGCAAATTTTAGATTGTCATCTTCATCCGGTTCCCCTGTAAAATATTGCGGGTCAAACTGCACTAATTTCTCAATAGGTATAGCCATAATCGCTCCGATTCATTTAATATTTATAAAACTTTCTCAGTTTACTACTATTAAATAATAAATTAACCATCCAAACTTATATAAAAAATGCAATCTTCCCCCCAAGGATGAAATTCGCCCACATTGCAGACTGCCATATCGGAAGCTGGAGAGACCCCAAATTAAAGGACATAAGCACAAAGGCATTCATAAAAGCTGTTGATTTGTGCATAGAAAAGAATGTGGATTTTGTCCTTATTGCAGGCGACTTGTTCAACACCTCATTTCCAAGGCTGGATAATCTGAAATTCGTTGCAGGAAAGCTGAAGCAGCTCAAGGACATCGGGATTCCTGTCTATATTGTGCCCGGAAGCCATGATTTCAGCCCAAGCGGCAGGACAATACTGGAAGTTCTTGAGGAAGCAGGGCTTTTTGTGAACGTGTTCAGGCCCGTGATTGAAAACGGCAGGATGCTGCTTAATTTCACAATTGACAAAAAGACAGGGGCAAAGATAACAGGAATGCTCGGCAAGAAAGGGGCATTGGAAAAGTCATATTATCAGAATATGGAGTACGGGCATTTGGAGAATGAAAAAGGCTACAAGATCTTTTTGTTCCATTCAGGGATTGACGAGCTTAAGCCGAAGGACATGGAAAACATAATCTCCCAGCCTTTGTCGCTATTGCCTAAGAATTTTGATTATTATGCAGGAGGGCATGTCCACATCGTGGAGGACAGGCAGATAGAAGGCTACGGCAGGATTGCCTACCCCGGCCCCCTGTTCCCGAACAGCTTTTCGGAATTGGAGAAGCTTGGAACAGGCGGATTCTACATTGTTGAGAAAGGCATGCCGATATGGGAGCCCATACAGATCTACAATGTCTTTAAAATGAGCATAAATTGCGACGGCATGACTCCGGAGCAGGTCAAGAATGAGATAATGGAAAAAATAAGAGGGCAGGAATTCTTTGACACCATAGTCCTTATAAGGGTCCTTGGCATGCTGGAAAGCGGCAGGCCCTATGACATAAACTTCAGGGATATTTTTGCGGAGATTTACAATAAATCGGCATATTTCGTCATGAAGAGCACCAGCATGGTGAAGACAAGGGAATTTGAGGAAATAAAGATTGAAGCAGGCTCCGTAGAAGACATCGAATCTGTGCTTATAAAAGAGCATCTGGGGCAGGTCAGGATTGAGAATTTGAGCCCTGAAAAAGAGGAAACGCTGGTGAAAGGCCTTATTTCTGCACTGAGTGGAGAAAAAAAGGAAGGCGAGACAAATGCCGATTTTGAGAGAAGGGTCAAAGGGGAGCTAAGCAGGGTTTTGGAGATTGAGTTGTAAAGATAAATTTATATAGATAAATAAGTATATAACTATACAAAAGGTGTAGTAATGTCTCCAACTAGTGTACCAAGTAGTGCAATTCCAAAAGAAACGAAAGATTTATTTTGGAGGATAGTTGAGGAATGCTTGATAGAATTTCATCATGTTCCACAACCTGAAGCAAACGCCAAAAGTATGGACCTACGTGCAAGAATAGAGTCACCTCCAGAAGAAATAATGAAAAAAGCATTTAAGGATCCGGGCGATTATATGGAGGATATTTTTTATCATAATGAACCATTTCATGTTGCCTGCGACATAGCTGGAAAAGAATTAAATCTTGCAAAACCAGAATACTCTTCACTATATGACTCAATACTGAAGAAGAATGATTGGTAATTTGTTATCAAGGTCTACGCAATTTAAAAGACAAATCTTATAAATTTCAGATTTTCCCTCATTGAAATGCTTGAATTGGTGTATTTCGCAGTTCTGGCTTTGATGCTGGGCTTGAAGCACAGCTACGATGCCGACCATATAATTGCTGTCTCTAACATATTAAGGAAAGCCCCTTCAGTCAAATCAGCGGCAAAGATAAGCCTAAGCTGGGCGATGGGGCATATGATCACTGCCGCGATAGTCACAATAATTATTTTTGTGCTGAAAGACAACGTATTAAAGCCTGTATTGGATCATTTTGAGATTGTTGTTGGGATAATGCTGATTGCCATTGGGCTCATAAGCCTGAAGGACAGTTTTGCCCTGCACTCCCACACCCACACACACAGCGGAATAACCCATTCGCATCCGCATCTGCATCTTAAGAATGAAAACAAGCATGCTCATAAGCATATGTTCGGCATCGGCATAATTCACGGATTGGCAAGCAATGACGAGCTTCTGATACTGCTTACCGCTTCCCTGGGCATCACGAGTTTAGGCGGCATTTTATTGGGAGTCGGAATCTTCAGCATAGGAGTAGTGCTCGGCATGACACTGTTTGCATGCCTTTTCTCTTATTCGATATTAAGGCTGAACACGATTGGACTGCATAGGGCATTTTTATTCGGAACAGGCGCAGTGAGCGTGGCTTATGGGGTTAATATAGTAGTTCCAATGGTTTTGGGGTTGGGCTGAGATGAGAGGGTGCATATAACTAAAATTAAATACAATTGAGTTCTCACTGATTACTAAAACGGGAAGGGGTGTAGTCCTTCGGACATACAGATTTTTCTTCAAAAAAAGAGAATTTTATAAAGTGGGGACGTCTCACGGATTAGCACGGACATACGCGCGTAAGATTTAAATATCACCACACATAATCACAAATGTGGTTATTTGTTAAAAGGGTTAAAATGCAAGAAAATAATGATAAGAAAAATGTTACACTTCATTTAAATTCTAAATTGTACGAAGATTACTCAAATTATTGCAAAAAAGAAGGGATTGTTCTTTCTAGACAAATAGAAAAATTTATTGAAAAGGAGTTAGGAAAAAATGCAAAGTAGCCTTACTATATATCCAAATTCTGAAAACTTAAAATTATTATCTGTAAATGAAATGATAAACCAAATTAAAAGGGCTCAATGGAGAAAGGAACCATACAAATTTCAAAATTGGGCGAATTGGTTGCACAGGATGTCCCCTTATGTTGGTAAAATAAAACCAGGTATGGCTCATTGGTTGATAAAAATAACTTCTAAAGAAGGAGAGACTATACTTGACCCATTTAGTGGTATAGGGACTATTCCCTTGGAGGCAGATTTGCAGGGAAGAATAGGTATTGGAGTTGACCTAAATCCTTATGCTTATAGTATCTCCAGAGCAAAATTTGAAAGGACCTCAATGGAAGAACATATAAAATGGCTTGATTCAATTAATATGGATATTTCTAAAATTAGTTTAGACAAATGTTCTCCCTTCATGAAAAAATTTTACCATCCTGACACACTCAAAGAGATAATTCTTTTAAGAGATTTAATAATAAAAGAAAAAAAGCATTTTCTGCTAGGTTGTTTGTTAGGCATTATACATGGGCATAGACCTGGACATCTTTCAGCAGTTACAAGTTTAGTAATCCCATTTAATCCAAAAACCAAACCTGAATATAAGAAAGTAATCCCTAGATTAAAAGCTAAAATAAAAAGAATGTATTCTGACGGATTTTCAACAAAAACAAAAAGCAGGGCATTTCATGCGGATGCAAGGAATTTACCTTTAGCAGATGGTTCAGTGGATTTGGTAATCTCAAGTCCCCCTTATTTTGATACCCTAGATTATGTTAATGATAATAGACTTAGACTTGAGTTTTTGGGGTATGACTACAATAAGAAAGAAAAGTTAAAGGTAGATTTGATTCAGAATAAAGAAGATTATTTAGAAGAGATGCGTAAAGTTGGGATTGAACTAAAAAGGGTAATAAAAAATAAAGGACTATGCATATTAATATTAGGGGATTTACATAGTGGTAAAACAAGAATAAACACAGCCAACGAAGTTATGAAAATTTACGAAATGTTAGGATTTAAAGCTCATGGAACTGTAGAAGATGCAATGCCTACAAATAAATGTATCCCTTCAAATTATAAACGTTCAAAAATGGACAGAATAATATTAATGACAAATGGCTAAAAAGATTTTTTTCAATAAAGAATATCTACTAGAATTACTAAAACTTAATTTTCAATACAAAGTAGTAAAAGATGATATTTTTAATAGTGTTATAGAGTTGGATGAGAGAACTGCTTATCGTTTTTGTTTAACAACAAATTCATACTATCTCGTAGATAAATATGGATTAAGATTATTTGGAAGATTCAGAACTTTTAATCATAGAAATTATTCGCTAAATCAGGGATTATTTTTGATAGAAACAACTGAAGGAGAAATAACAAATAACAATCTTCCTGCTCAATTATCTTCTAGTTATCCCTTTATTTACAAAGGAAAAAAGAAAATTATATTTATAAATGGTAATGATACTCCTAATATAATAGCTGATACTTTTAAAAAGGTAGTTAATAATAATAAAAACCCTCAAGAATATATAGTAAACATAGTACATAAAGATGGTTCTCAATGGGAACATTATTTTGAGTTTATGGCATCAGAGATATTTATAAAAAAAGGATATTTTACAGATATACAATTACCTTGGAGCTATCATGGAAGACCTGATTTTGGAGTGTATGCTCATCAGATTATAGAAATTCTTAAATCTGTAAATTTGATTGAGAATGGAGCTTTGATTTTAGAGTTAAGCGCATTAAGACTGTTTAACAGAAAGAAAACTTTTGAGAAAGGCAAATTTTCAGATTCTAAATTAGATTATGAGTTTATTGTTGGTGAAGTAAAAACCACTCAGAAAAAAAGTCAAATCATAGAATACCTTAAATCAGGACTGTGTTTTAAGGCATACGAATTTATGCCAAATAAGAAAGAAAAAGAGGATTACTGTGGTTTAATAAAAATTAATTCTGAAAACAAAATAATTGTAGATTCGTCCCCAATAAACCCTTATTTTGATAAAGATAAATCCAACAAAGATTTAGAATGGTTTGAGAATTATATCAAAATACACCTACTGGGTAATATGTCTTTGGAAGAACTCAGAAAATTGATGAAAAAAACAATAAATCAATCAAAATTAACTTTCCAAAATATAATAAATCTTGTTCAAAAAATTAACTTTAAACAAATTATAGAGGTTATTGAAAATGGCTTATGATAGTGATGCTCGTGTAAAAGAGACGCTTAAAGAAATATCAAGAAATGCTAAAATCAAAAACTTACATTTAAGAGTTTTTGATGAAAGTAATGAGGATCAAAAACATTGGACTAAAGGAGGTCTTACTTTTGGTCCTGAAACTTGTTTTTATGGTTCAAATGATGCTGGATGGTTTCTTAATAAGCCTTTTGTGATAAATAATAAAAAAATATCTGATTTTACCCCAGTACTAATTGTTGAAGGGAGTTACGGAACTGAAACAGGAAATACTGGGAGTGCACAATATGCTAGATTTTCTCATGCGTTAGGAGCTGTGAGGGATGGATTTATTGGAGTCTATTTTATCCCTTTTGAATCTGAATACAGAAAAGCAGATAACACTAAGACTACTGCTTACCTAAGGTATGATATGATTTATGCAGCATTAAATGCATCTGATGTAGAAAATGGTGAATATCTCTTCATTGACGCTTATAATACTAAATTAATGGAGGAATTCCTTAGAATTTTAGATGAAGGTAACAAAGATAAGATTAAAGAAATCATTCAAAAAATCAAACAAATAATGAAGTCTTTTGCAGATAAACATAGTGCGGCTGAAGATAGAAAATATTTGTATAATAATGGACATGTCGGCAAACTATTGATGTTTAATGTAGTCTCTTTTAGTGCGTTTAATTTCAGAACAAACACTAAATATAAAGCAGGAAGGTTTAGGAATGGGCATACAATCGTTGGTGACGCTTTAATTAATAGATATTGGCACAAAAAACCATTTGATTTAGTACTTGCAAGATTTACGCATGATGATTGTAAAAAATTGGATTCTTTTAAGAAAAAAGAATGGCTTTTATTAAGGACATTTAAGGATATTAGAATAATTACACTAGATGATTTAGATTTCAAAAATTCTGAATTAAAAAAAGAACTTTATGATTTCTTGGATGAATTACCACTTTTAGGCAAGTCTCTACTTAAAAAAAATGTGTTGGCTGGTAAAATATTTGAGGGTTTTAAACATGGATTCATTAAAATTAACGAAAAAAGAATTAAGGGGAATGAATATGAAAAGTTATAATAATAAATCTGGAACAAATGAGTACTTTGTTCATTATTCCGATTGTAAGAATATGAGTAAACTAAAAGATGGTCAAATACAATTAATTTTTACTTCGCCACCTTATTATAATCTAAAAGATTACTCAACAAAGCCAAAAAAACAAGAAAATCAAACACCTCACTCCCCAAAAGAGTATAACCAAACATATGAGGAGTATTTAGCAGAAATGTTTCAAGTGTGGAAAGAATGTGAGAGAGTATTGTCTAATAATGGTGTTTTAATTATTAATATAGATGTAATTAAGTATAAAACTAAAGGCGGAAACATTATACCAATACCTTTTGATTTTATTTCTCAATGCATTAAACTAGGATTGGGATGTAAAGACATATGGATATATAAAAAATTGACTGGAGTACCATTTCAATTCGGTAAAAAATTAAAGAATAGACATGAATATTTGTTAGTTTTTTCTAAAAGTAATAGATATAAATGGAATATTGATGATGTTAGAGAGCCTTATCCTAAAGATTATATTTATCCCGAAGGACACAAAAGAAGAAATTCTATAGGGCAAGCGCCATCCTCTGTTTGGGAGTATTTCCCACCTTTTCAAACTGGAAATCATCATTACCATTATTGTCCGTTTCCAGATGGAATGGTTGATAGGGCAATAAAACTATTTACTGATAAAAATGATTGGGTTCTTGATCCTTTCTTGGGTAGTGGAAAAGTTGTTTCAAGAGCTAAAGCTTTGAATAGAAATGGGGTTGGATATGAGGTAAACGAACATTTTAGTACAATCATAGAAAAAATGATTAGTCAAACAATACATGGTTCAGGACTTATACATAAAGAGATGTCAATAAAAAAATCTAATGGGCAAACGTTGTCAAATTTCTTAATGGAAAAACAACAAAAAGTTGAAGAATAAGATATGGACGACGCCCCACTAACTCTTCTTTTTAAGAAAAAGAAGCAAAAAACGGACGCCCCCTTCCCTAACGAATTCTAGTCTGCTTCGCAGAATTTATTGGCGAGAACTCAACTCTGCGGACGCAGGTTTTCGGAACTACGTAACCAAAAACATATTTAACAGCGATATCGCATACGTTATACGAACCTCACCCTCCAATAATCCTCCCCAAAATCTCATTAACCTCTTTCGGAGTCGCTTTCCCTTTAGTCTTTCTCATGACCTGCCCGACTATGAAATTTAAAGCTTTAACTTCCCCTTTCCTAAAATCCTCAACAGCAGAAGGATTCTCATTTATTGCCTGCTTGCAGTATTTCTCTAATTCAGAAACATCTGAAACAGCCTCAAGTCCTTCTCTTTTAACATATTCATCCACGTCAAAAGGATTCTCAGCCAGTTTTTCAAGGATGCCGGAAGCAACATTATCAGTTATTTTTCCTGTCTCAACCAATTTCAGCAAATCAGTCATATGCTTTTCATTAATCCCAACATCACTTAACTCCTTATGGATATAATTCAAAACCCTCAAAAGTTCCCTTCTAATCCACTTCGCAGCCAGTTCAGGATTTACCTTAGCAATCACCTTCTCAAACAGCTCCGCAATGTCTTTGTCAGAAGCGATTATCTCCGCATCGTCTTTCTTTATTCCAAGCTTCTGGACATATTTCCTTACCTTGTCCTGCGCCAGCTCAGGAATATTTTTTTTAATCCTGTCAACCCATTCATCCGTTATATCAACAGCAACCAAATCAGTGTCTATGATGTACCCGTAATCTTCCTCTGTCTCCTTCTGCCTCAAAGAAAATGTGATGCCTTTCTCAGAATCCCATGATCTTGTCTCCTGGACTATCTTCCTGCCCTGCTTTATCTCGCTTTTCTGCCTTAAAATCTCATAATTCAGCGCCCTTTCAATCTCCTTGAAGCCTGTTATGTTCTTCACCTCAACCCTTGCATATCCTCCTTCTTTCACAGAAACATTCGCATCCGCCTTTATTATCCCCCCATTCTCATCAAATATCTCAAGATATCCTAATACATTGATAAGCTGCTTCATGAAGTCGCGGGCTTCATCCGCACTTTCGAGTACAGGCTCAGTCACGATCTCAACAAGCGGATTCCCCGACCTGTTGTAGTCAACAAGCACATAGCTGGATTCATGCATTCCTGAGGTATGCACCAAGGAAGCAGGATCCTCCTCAAGATGGATTCTCTTCAATGCAATTTGCTTCCCTTCCTTCAGTTTCAGATTCCCGCCGGTGCCAAGCGGCAGCTCATACTGCGTAATCTGGTAATTCTTCGCCATGTCCGGATAAAAATAGGATTTTCTGGAGAAAATAAGCTGGCTGGATAGTTTACTGTTCATCGCAACGCATAATTTCAAAATAAGCTCAACTGCCTTCCTGTTAAGCACAGGCTTGCTTCCAGGATGCCCAAGGCAGACAGGGCACACTCTCGTATTTGGCTCCTCATTTCCTTTGATCGGGCAGCTGCAGAACAGCTTTGTCTTTGTGTTCAGCTCTGTATGCACCTCTAAACCTATGACGATGTCTGAAGTGAAGTGTTTCATTTTTTGTTTTTATTTATGTTTTTTATTCAAGATTATACTTTAATTTGAGCATATTGCATAATTCTTTGACTTGCGCCATATAATCATTTAAAGTTTCGCTAGTCAGCTCGATTATTTCTGATGAGTTGCCGTAATCTGCCTGAAGCCTCAGATCATACAAATCCCTCAATAAGCTAAAAGTGTCAATTTCCAGCCCTAACAGTTTGGAATAAGTCCAGATATTTTTATGAATTTTGGAAGTCGGCTTGGAACTGAGTTTTAACGCAGCGACGACAGCGCTTTCTGCTGTAAAATACGCCCTATTTGCAGCTGTTTTATAGTCATCCAGCTTGAGATTATTTTCAGCTGCTGTTAGGAAATTCTTCGCCCTTTCCCAGTCTTTTTTCCAGTCATCCGAAGATTTTTTGTCCGATTTCATTTGTTATTTTTTTAAAAGCATTAAATTTGCTTATATTATTCAATTTCTCAAAATTCTTTATTTTATTTACATACTTATCTTTGAATGACCTGATAGCTTCCTCTTTACTGATATTTATTTTATTTTCTGACCAGCAGTTACAATATGCAAGATTAGTTATTAATATATGAAATAATTGCGGCAATAATTCATTGTCGTTTATATTGTTTATTATAGAATTAACATTATTTAATGCTTCTGCATATTCAGATTTTAATTTCGATGATTTGTCATTCAATTTTAATAAATCCGCTGAATAGCTCTTATTATAAACCTCCAATTTTTCGAATAGGTTATATATGCCCGTTTCAATGTTGAAATGAAGGTTGATCGGAATGTCGCATACATTTTCTATTAGTCTTCTTATGTGCTTGAAATCCTCTTGGTTATCGGGAGGATTTCTGCAAACTATAAGCAAATCTATATCATTGGGGTTCTTTGAAGATACAGCAGAACCAAAGAGCAATATAACATCAACGTCTTTATATACAGCGCGTTTGGATATTAAATATGCAAATAAATTTATTGGGAAAAGCAAATTGCTGCTCAAATTTTTAATCTCAAGCGAATCTAAAAAAAATTTAAAATTTATGGCAGTTTCATTTAACACCAATCTGATTGATTTTTTTTTTTTTTTTGTCGTAATTTCTATCAGTCTCTTTTTTTCCAGCCATTTTATTGCATCAAAACCGGAAGTCCTGCCAACTTTAGTTACTTTTATCAGTTCTTCTATTATAAACTCCCTTAAGGGTTGTTTTACAAGCATTTCATAAATCTTTAGCATACTTTTTTGGTATTTCATAGTACTATAATAATATTTTAGAATACTAATTTAGTATATAAACCTATCGTTTATTGTTTATTGCCAAACACCCCGCCAATCTGCAGCAGCTTGCCTTCCTGAAGATGGTCTCCAATCAGCAGCATCCCTACAGGCAGGTTCCTTTCAAATCCTACAGGCACATTCAGGTGAGGCAAACCAGCAACATTTGGGCCTACAAGCATTACATCTATCATGTAATTCTGCAGCGGAGTCAGTTTTTCTATTTCCGAAAAAGTAGGAGGAAGTATAGGCACAGTAGGGCTCACCAATGCATCGAACTGCTTGAATGCTTTCTTGTACTCTTTTATCATCAAAGTCCTTACTTTCGCGGCCTTTATGTAATAGGCATCCCTGAATCCCGACATTCTCGCAAACGTCCCGAGCATTATCCTCCTCTTGGCCTCATCTCCAAAATTATGGCTCCTCACTTTTGAAAAATATTCATTGAAATTCCCTTCCAGCTTCTCCGCCGTTCCGTATCTCATTCCGCAGTATTTTGCCAAGTTAGTCGATGCCTCAGAAGTTGCAATCATGTAATACACAGCAAGCCCGTACTTAATAGGCAGCTCCAGCGAGATTTCTTTGCATTCCGCCCCTTCATTCTCCAGCTTATTTATCCCATTTCTGACTTTCTCCTCAACTTCCTTCTCAACGCCTTCCGCAAACGCCTCTTTTATTATTCCAATCTTCATCCCTTCAATGCTTTTTCCGATATAGCCGGAATAATTTTCCTTCGGCGCATTTAATGAAGTGCTGTCAAGAGCATCATGCCCTGCTATCACGTCAAAAAGCAGCGCAGTGTCTTGGATTGTCTTTCCCAATGTCCCTATTTTGTCAAGAGAATTTCCGTAGTCCATCAGCCCATATCTAGAAACCCTGCCATAAGTCGGCGTCAATCCAAAAACTCCGCAGAAAGATGCAGGAGATGCAATCGAGCCTCCGGTAGATTCCCCCAATGCAATATGCGCAAAGTCAGCCTTCTGCGTCATCCCTCCTGCCCCGCCTGAGCTTCCCCCGCAGCTTCTCTCCCTGTCAAAAGGATTTTTTGGAACTTTAAACCCGACACCGACATTGATGCTGAACCCTCCAAAGCCGAATTCGTCCTGGGAAGTCTTTCCGATGATTATAGCGCCTTCATTTGCCGCTTTTTCAATGGCAGCGGCATTAAACAAAGGGAGGTATCCTTTCAGTATTTTGCTGCCTGCAGTGCTCTCCACGCCCTTGACGCATATGCTGTCTTTTGCAGAAACAGCAATGCCGAGCATTTTTTTTGATTTTATTTTTTTGTCATTATTTTTAACCGCTTTCTGGATATTTTTTGCCTGCTCCAAAGCCAGCCCTTCAGAAATAGTGTTAAAATAACTGTACTCTTCATTGAGTTTTCTGCATTTTTCTATAACTTTATGAGTATGCTCGAGAATGTCGATTTGGTTGTTTCTGGCTCTTTCAGCAAAACTCATGCATTGCATATTATTTCCCTTTACGAATCGCTTATTGTAACTTTATTCATCTTGTCTCCCATCCTTATTTTCTCGACTGCATCCATCCCATGGACTACTTTTCCAAAAACCGCGTAATTGCCGTCAAGGAAAGGTGTCGGCGCAAGAGTTATGTAAAACTGCGATGTCGCGCTGTTCGGATCATTCGTCCTTGCCATCGCCAAAGCGCCTTTGACATGCTTTAAGCTCGGATTTATTTCCAGAGGTATTGTCTTGCCGCTCCCTCCTGTGCCGTCGCCTTTAGGATCCCCTCCCTGCACTACAAATCCAGGCTCGACCCTGTGAAATGTTAATCCGTTGTAAAATCCGGAATTTGCCAGCTCAATGAAATTCTTTGCCGTAATCGGCGCCTTGTCAGCATAGATTTCCGCCTTTATTGTTCCTTTGTCAGTTTCAATAGTAGCATACTTCATAGTTTCACCTTTTGCCATTTCATTTTTTTGCACTGCTGCTTCAGGATTATCTGCTTCTTCATCAGATGAGCAGGAAGCCAGTAAAAATACCGCAATAAAAAATGCAATAAATTTCAGATTTTTTAAGTGAAAGCCGATAATTTTCATTCAAACCGCCTTCGGCCCCTTGAAATACCCATCCTTCTTATGCTCCGATAATGACAGCGCTTCCCCTTGAGAAATGCATCTGCCTTCAGCATCTTCCCGCATTGCGTTCCTTATCTCAACAGGATGAAAACTCGGCTCAATGTTGTCAGTATTCACTTCGCTTAATTTCGAGAAGAACTCAAGAGCCTCTTTGAGCTGCGGAATAAATTTTTCCTTTTCTTTCTCAGTCAATTTCAGCCTTGCAATTTCAGCGACATGCTCTATTGTTTTGGTGTCAATATCCATAAGTCTGGTTGCCCTGCTGCCTTTTATATAATTTGCTAAAAAATTTCATTCCGCGTTAGGCAATAAACCTCTCCGAGGCAAAAATTTAATAATTATAAATAAAAATCAAAACTCCCTGATCTCTTTCATCTCATTATATCTTCTCTCAATGTCTTTCATTGTCAGGCTTCTCAATCTGTTTACGCTGAAATCCTCTGCATTGTGGGATGCGATTGCGCTTCCGTACACAATTGCCTTTCTTATGTTGGGCTCGGAAAAATCCCTTGTTTTTGCCAGGTACCCAATCAGCCCGCCTCCAAAAGAATCGCCGCAGCCGGTAGGGTCCTTGACATTTTCCAGCGGGTAGCCGGGAGCGCTGAAATGCTTTCCGTCCATAAATAATAAAGCTCCGTGCTCTCCTTTCTTGATGATGATTCCCTTCGGCCCGAGCTCCAATGCCTTGTTTGCGGCAGCCATCAGGCTTGAAGTGTTGAAAAGCATTCTTGCCTCGCCGTCATTCAGCAGGAGGAGATCCGCTTTCCCTATAACCTCCATCAGCTCCTTTTTTTTGCCTGAGATCCAGAAATTCATAGTGTCAAGGACTACAAAATTGGGAGAGCTCATCTGCTTTAATGCGTGCAGCTGCAGCTCTGGATCAATATTTGCGAGAAATACATGCTTTATATCCCTATAGCCAGGAGGTATTTCTGCCTTAAATCCCGCTAATGAGTTAAGCTCTGTTTTCCTTGTCTTTGCCTCGTTCATGTCAAACTCATAATATCCTTCCCACTTGAAGGTCTTCCCCTCCCTCTTTATTGCGCTGATATCAACATTCTTTTTTTTCAAAAGCTCCAGATATTCATTCGGATAATCGTTGCCTATGACTGAGATTATTGCAGGCTTCGAGAAAAAGCTGGCTGCCAATGAGGCATAGGAAGCAGAGCCCCCCATTGCATTATTTGCTTTGCCGAAAGGTGTTTCTATGTTGTCAATAGCGACTGTGCCCAAAATCAATACATCTGACATGCAAAAAGTGGAAACCACCATATATTAATAGCTTTATATGTAATTAAATATATTAATAACATATCCATTATTTTATTTAAATAAATAATTGGCAATATACATAAATACTATATTAATAGATAAATTTATATACTAATAACATATTTAATTACAATTGATTGCCTGGCACGATTTCAGCTTCAAAAATTGAGGTATTGAGCATAGAATGAGCAAGCCGCTTCCGAGATGGATAATGCAGAGGTATTCCAGGCTTTGGAATAAGCTCAATGCCAAAGAATTCTCCTATAATGATGCGCTTTCAGCTTTGAATAAGGATGGGATGACAAGCATTGCGCTGTCGGAACTAAGGCGAAAAGGCTGGATGGAAATAAAGCTCAATCCGGGCGATGCGCGCAAGAGGATATACAAGCTGAAAAGCCCTGAGCAGGCAGTGAAAGAAATGGCAAGCTAAAGACAAACAGCTGAAAAAATGGACAATATAATAAAAAGAGGTGGAATTGCAGTGTTATTGCTATTGATGCTGTATTCATTGTCATTTTGGGAGTCCGGAAGAGGCAATATCACAGGATTTGCAGCCTTAAATTCTTCAAATGCAAATTCAGACCTAAATTTAACCTCTGCTCCTCAGGCCCAATCAATAGCAGTAAAGCTTGAGTACAAGGCAAACACAGTCTACGACGAAGACAACAATGGCATAGAGCCAATAGGAAGCGCCGTGGACTTTACAGTCGAAGGCACTGATTTCAACTGGGCTGTTGATGAAAGCAAGCTCTGCACAAAATGGGCTGTTTACAGTGTTGAAGATGATGCATTGACAACAGTATGCCACGGCAGCAACGACTGCTGCGGATTCATTGACTTGGTGCCAAGGAGGGAGCTTTGGAAAGATCCGCTATATCTGACGCTGGGAGAATTCGGCTCAGGATTCAATAATGTAGTGAATGCCCAGGTGATATATGCAGATTACAACATAAGCGAGGAAACTTTGCGCGCCGATATAGTCTATTCTGAATGGTCCAATTTAACGGCTAAATTCTATCTTGACAAAATTCCGTTCAAAAACGTATGCGTTGACACCTGCTCATTGAAAGGGGCCGGCAAGTCTGCAATCAAGCTGATCATGGAGATAGAAAATGCCGAACTTTCAATTGACACCATATCCTATACTGTTTCCCAAATCCAGAAGATAAAGTCGGAAGTTCTTGCAAAAGACAGCGAAGGGTCGATCGATGTGGAATATAAGATGCTAAAAGACGGCAATATTGTCGCCGACTCCCTTGTCAGGCCTGATATTTATGACATAGAAGTCTCTCCTGAAAATAATATAATTGAAAAGATATCGCTGGAAAGCGTTAACTATACCGCGCCAATCACAATCGGGATAGACAGCATCGAGAAAGATATCATGATAGAAGGCCTAGAAATAAGGAAAAAATTTGCCGTCGATCCTCCTGATGTGGATTTTGAAAGCGCCACTCTGACGTCTACAGCTGCCGCAGACAGCCTGTATAAATGCAGGCTATGGGATTTCGAAAAAGAAATTTGCTTTGGTGAATGGGATATGGTCAGGAATTTGACGGAGGGCCAGTCTTACAATATATCCCTTACAAAAGACGATCCTGGCTTTATTGAAGGGAAAAGGAGGCTGAGGGTCACTCCAAATCTTAAGCTGCAAAAGAAAGATTTCAGGGTCCATGAGTCGCCGGCTCTGGATTTTGAATTTATCACAGAAGAGGAATTGAAAAAAAACAATAAATGGAAGCAGGAATACGAAATGCAGCTGGAAGGCGGAAAAGGGAGTGAAAGGAGAAAAACCAGGTGGTCCGCGCAGAATGAGAGCATAGAGGCATTTGTCTATGACAGGAATGGTACTCAAGCCGCATTGGATGTGGAGATATCTAAATTAAGGGAGGGAAAATTCAAGATTGATGTCCCGAAGAAGCGCTCCTTCAGGCCGGGGTTATACAGCCTTAAAGTGAAGCTGGTTAAGGACAATTCCACTTACGTACAAGAGCAGAACTTCACATGGGGTGTGCTTTCAATAAATGTCAACAAATCAATTTACCAGCCGAACCAATTTGTTTTTATAGGCATCGGTGTTCTTGATGATTTGGGAAAGACTGTCTGCGATGCAGACGTTACATTAGAAATTATCAATCCATTAAACAAAAAAACAACGCTTACAACGTTAAATAATGATATTGTTATAAGCGACGAATGCAAAGTTTACGGGCTTACAAGCATGCCTGATTATTATTCCTATTATACGGTTGGCGGCGAGGGGAATTACATACTGAATCTTACAGCCATAACAAATAATGGCGTAAGGAATGTGCAGGACAATTTTTCTGTGCAGACTAATGTTGATTTTGACGTGGAGAGAAAAGGGCCGGTAAGAATATACCCTTTTAAAGTCCAGACAATGAATATAACCATAAAGGCAAACCAAAATTACAAGGGAGCTGTAAGAGAATATACACCTTCATCATTTTTTATAATTCCTCAGCAAGGTCTAATAACTTCTGATTCGGGAGACACAAAAACACTGTCATGGGATGTTGATTTAAAGAAAGACGATATCATAAAGCTATCTTATCAGTTTGATGCGCCTGACAAAAGCCCTGAATTTTATCTGCTTGGGGCATTGGATATCGGCAGTTTTGCAGAAGCAAGGCAGTGGCAGATTGCGAATGACGCAGCCACTTTGGCAGATGACGGATTGTCTGTTAATGGCACAAAAACAATAACCGGATCGAATGGAAGCATTTTCCTTGTGCAAGCCAATCTAAGCGGCTCTGCTGCCGAGCCAAGCGGCATTAGAATTGGAATTATGGATGACGGCATGGCGATAGGCAACAATTCCTGCAATGGTTCTGCGGATTTCATGTGCAATTCCACGCAAGTATCATGCACAGGCACAGTATGCACAAATTTCTACAACTGCACTATTGAATTGGGTGATTTTCATCCTTCTGATTCGATAAGACTCAACTTTACAATAAGAGCGTGCTCCAGCAGCGAGCCCGCACCTTCATTCAACATTTTAAGTTCGTGGCAGAACGGAAGCTCTGAAGAATTTGATTTGGATGTAAACATCACTATCAATGACACGGTAAAGCCTGCAATCGTCACCTCTATCAATAATTCTGCGCCAAAATATGGCGATGCTGTAAACATAACGGCGAATGTCACAGATGAGTCATCTTTAAGCCAGTGCCAGTTTGTTATAAACCAGTCATCAAGCGGCGCAAAAGATTATTTCAATAAGTCAGTTGCAGGAACAAGCGACCAGTGCAGCCAGAATTTCACAATCAGCTTTATAAAAGGAGGCGTCATAAACTTCAGCGTAATTGTCAATGACACATCTAATAATATCAACCAGAGCGATCAGATAATAACTATTGTGAATAAAGAGCCTTCTATTGCATTGAATGCGCCTGTCAACAATTCAGTATCTTCCAGCAGCTATAATCTCTTGAATGCTACTATAACTGATACTGACAATGATTCTGTTGACATTTATTTATGGGGCTCAAATGACAGCTCTTTGTTCAACACAAGCCTGCT
Source organism: uncultured Methanosarcinales archaeon (assembly GCA_964454865.1). Taxonomy (GTDB): domain Archaea; phylum Nanobdellota; class Nanobdellia; order Woesearchaeales; family GW2011-AR4; genus JACOZO01. The sequence goes on along the minus strand of CAYVTQ010000002.1, from coordinate 36,168 downwards.
GTATATTGCAAAAGCACAGGGCAGCAGCAACGGCGGAGTCAACATAACATACAACTGGACGTCTCCTGTGCTGCAGCCTGACAACTCAACTTTGCTGCTGATGCATTTTGACAACAGGAGCGAATTTGGAGAAACGACAGATGGGATAAACAACTTAACTTATGATTTCAGCGGGAAAGGAAATGATGGAAGCATCTACGGCGCCGTGTGGAATTCCTCGGGAGGCAAATTTGGCGGGGCATTTGAATTCAACGGCACTGACAGATTCATTAATTCGACACTGGTGCAGAGAGGAGTCACAAATTACACAATTGAAGCGTGGGTCAAAACAAGAACAAACCAAGGTGTAATAATCAATAACAGAGGAGGAGGCTCGGGACTGAGTATAACTCTTGCCATAGGCCCTTTATGCAGCACTACAAAAGGAACCTACTGTGCCGGCTCTGCTGCAGGAATTCCGGCAATCGGCGTTGATTCAGACGGAGTGTGGATAGGGACTAACGGATTGACAGCAGTGAATGACGGGGGATGGCACCATCTTGCTGGAGTGTTTAATACTACCTCAGGAAACGGCGTAACTCCTGCAAGCTTCAGTATTTATGTTGATGGGCAGCTTGAGTCTGGAAATGCAGGAGCAATAGGAGCTGCAGTCTCTCCTTTAACCGGGGTCAATGAGACAAGAATAGGGTGGCACAGGCCGTGGCTTATTTATTTCAACGGCACAATAGATGAGCTTGCAATCCACAACAGGACTTTGTCTGCTGCCGAGATACTCAATCATTACAGGCTTAAAGAAGGGAATTATTATTGGAAAGTCAACTCGACAGACGGCGCATTATCTGCAGAGTCAGTAACAAGGCAGTTCAGGATAGACCCGACTGTCCCTATAATAAACGGCAGCGTAAACAGCACTTCTACAAAGATTTATGATGTTATAAACGCATCATTCAATGCAACTGACGATTCCGGCATTTCAACAGGGCAGATAGTCATCAATGACACAGGCGCTAAGAGGTATTTTAATTTTACGCTTTCCGGAACATCAGCGCAGTTCTCCCAGAATTTCACTATAAGCTGCGGAAGAGGCTGTATAATAAACATTACGGGAATTGTTTCTGACGGCTCCAACAGCAGGCAGAATACCACGCTAATAACTGTTGGCAACACCCCTCCATCAGCGCCGTCTATTGTTTTCCCTATAAATAATCTTAAGACGCGCCTGCAGCCTTTGCCGCTTAACGTGACATTTGCAGCAGACAATAACAATGACCCGATTAATATAAGCTACTACATCAACGGCGTTTTAAACCAGACTTCTTTGGCTAATGCAACCCTTAATGCTTCTGACGGAGAATATATGCTGAATGTGAGCCTGTACGACGGCACTGATTTCAGCGCCAATGCAACAGCCAATTTTACAATTGATATCACAAAGCCTGCTGTGAATATGTCAATAAACAATTCATCCCCTAGGACAGGATCAGTCGTGAACATATCAGCTAATGCAAGCGACAGCTCTGGTTTAAGCTTCTGCCAGTTTATAATAAACCAGACAGGGGCAAAGGAATTCTTCAACAAGAGCGTGAACGGCAATAATGACAGATGCTCCCAGAATTTCACTGTGGCATTGGGAGGCAGCGTGATTAACTTTACAGCCATAGTGAACGACAGCGTCAATAACATCAATCAGTCTGAATTGATAATTTCAACTGTAGCCAACAGCGTCCCGGTAATAAAGGTGATTAATTCTTCGGGATTTTCAGTTGATCCGTTTGAGGCGGGAGTTTCAGCAGTGCTGGTTTCTTTCAATGTGACGGATGCTGATAATGTAAGCCAGATAAATGCCTCAAAAGCAATTGCAAACTTTACTTTAGAGGGAAGGAGCAGCGGCATTTTCCGATTCAATGACTCATGCGCTAACCATACAGAAGGAATAAGCGTGATAATAAACTGCACTGTTGAGATGAGATACTATGACAATGCAAGCTCATTGTGGAAAATAAACATAAGCGTTGAAGACATAAATGGGGGAATAGGAAGAAACGATTCTTTTAATTTCACCTACAACAGCCTGACAGCAGCGGCAATAATAAACTCCCTGCTGAATTTCTCAAATGTAACATTAGGCCAGAACAATGCGCCCTCAAAGGCTCCGGTAATCATTAACAACACAGGCAACACAAATTTCAATCTTATAAACATAACTGCCTCGCAATTAGTGGGTGTGGCTAATGCAAGCCTTACAATACAGCCCTCAAGCTTCTCAGTCAACCTCACAAATAGCTCTAATGGGGCGGGGCTGCAGCTTTCAAACTTATCCATAAGGCTTCCGGACAGCACTGGAAATGCAGCCCTTCAGTTTGGAATTGGGGGATTCAGCAACATCTCAATCTTTGTCTTCCTGGACGTCCCATCATCAGGATTGATCTCGCAGGAATACAACTCAACATGGAACTTGACTTTATCAGCAGGATAAAATGAGCAGGATAAAATATATTTTGGCGGCATTTTTTGCATTTTGGGTATTTTTAGCCCCCAATGCAGGCGCCCTAGGAATAGCATCGGACTATCTGGAAGATAATACAATCACATTAATAGAAGGATCCTCTGCAGACTACGGCATAAGGATACAAAATCCTGAAAATAAGGAGATAAATGTAGCTGTGGAGTTTGACAGGAGATTTTTTAGCTTAAAGGAAGGGCAGCCTGAATACCCAATCCCTCCAAAATCCGGCAGGAGCATAAAATTTGAAGTCGGTGCCACTGGAATGGAAGAGGGGATGTATGATGCAGGCTATGCAGTTTACCAGACCGGCGCAGGAATATCATTGAAGCTGGCAAACAGCATCAAAATAAAAGTTATTGAGGACCCGCAGGAGGCAATTAAGAAGAGAAGCCGGTTCTATTATGCCCTGATTATATCGGCAGCGTCAATCTTTGTAGGCATTGTTTTATTGAAAAGAAATAAAAAAACATACGAAAAAGCAGCATTCTATGCAGGGTGGGCATTTAAGATTTCAATGCTTCTGTTTGGAATAATAAGCCTCATCGGGTATTTTGACCTGACCGGAAAGATATTAGGGGCGGTTTTGCTGTTCCCGCTGTGGCTTGCCTTTAAGCCCACTAAATTCCTGTTTGGATTCGACAAAAAATGGCTTGATCATACCATACTTGCCTCATTTTATGTTTTTGTTTTGGATACTTTCACTAGGATAATACAAACAACAAAGTATAATCCAGTGACATTAAGTAAAATTGATTTTTACCTGTCGGCGCTCCCGGAGCCGGCTTACAGGTTTATCATTGACTCATCCATATGGGTATATAACTCCGGCCCCGCAATAAGCCTGTTTTCGGCAAATGCCGGGTTTGTAGTTTTGATAATATTAGCTGTGCTCATAAGCCTGACACAAAAGTATGACAAAGGATCGATGATGTATCCGCTCACAGGGCTGTTTTTCAGGAAGGAGGAGTTTTGGGATAAATTTGCCGGAAAAGGGAGGCATAAGTATACATTCATCAAGATTATCATGAGCCTTGCCGCGCTGCTTCTGTTCTCGCACTATTTCTTTAACCTCGTCAACCAGTGGTTTATAGTCACCATAGGCAATTCAACATTTATAATAGCCTTCTTCCTCAGCATCAAGGACCTGAAGAATACCGGGGTGAAGATACTTGACAGGATGGGCGGCTTTGACGAAGAGCTGATATTGGTTGCAAAAAGGGTTTTCCATGACCAAAAATATTTCATTTTGGGTTTCAGCGTACTGCTTGTTTTCCATTTTATGAGTGATGCAACACTTTTCCTTGTCCCTTATTTTATACCCAGCGTAAATCTTGATGAATATTATGTAAGCGTGTTAAATCAGGGCCCTCATTTGTCCCTGAAGTTGCTGTTTGATGCTGAGTATATATCAAATCCGGTTGAAAAAGTCTATTATTTCATAACATACATAGTGAGTTCGCTTGGCTTGCTGTTTCTCTTCATGCTTCCCATCATCCTGCTGTTTCTGCTCGTTTTAAGAAGGCATTTGAGGGAGCATCTTGAGAAGAGGCACAACAGGGTTTTTCTTTATGTGATATGCATCGCCTCGACGGTTTTCCTGCTTGCTCCGTGGACTGAAGCACTTCCGATAATAAAAGACTCTGCTGGGAATTATGTCAATGTGCAGGGCGTGGACTTTATCACAACAAGGATTTCAGATTCAGGCTATTCACTTATATTTGTATTCACAGCAATGATAGTGCTTTCAGGAATCGCTGTGCTTTTCTTCGGAAGCAGGAGGCTGCAGGAATATGCCATAACCCTGACTTTCCTGTACAGCCTTGCATTTCTTGGAAGATATGTATGGAATTTTTACATTTCAACAGCAGTTTATTACTTCAACCTCATTAAATTTTCAGCAAACTCGGAAAACTTTCTCTTGATTGTCTTATTTTTAGCACTGATAATAATTGAAACGCTGTTCTACCTAGGGGGATTTATTGTATTTGGGTACTATGTCTCCAGGTATCTTATAACCCAGGAAACAAAAGATATAATGAGCGAGAAAGCCATTTTCACCTATACTGCATTGTTCTTTCTTGTTCCGTCCATTCTACTGTACAGCGAAACCGGGCATGCCATCACGACGACCACAATTGCAATTGTCAGCCTCCTGATATTCAGCTTTGCGCTCTATAAGGAATTTAAATGGCAGGAGCACAGGGATGATTATATACTGGGAGTCAGCATTGTGATATCCATCTTCCAGATATTGTTCATAATGTCGTTCTGGGCAAAAAACCTGAGCGTCATAAGCCTGCTGTATATTTTTATGTTTTCACAGCCGTCTATAATACTCGCTGTTTCTTACGCCGCATTGCTGCTGTTCAGGATAAAGCTGCGGTTCGCCCCCCTGGAATACGGGCATCTGCTGAAGTGCGCTGCGTTCGGCGTTGTCTTCGGCTCTTTCTTCTATCTTGTTACAGAGCCTTCAATGTCGCAATTAGGCCTTCCCATCAGCCTTCTTTTTATCTACCTTGCCTTGGTTGCGATAGCAGAGGAAGTGCTGTTCAGGGGAATACTCCTAAAGCTGGCAGAAAGGGCTTTTTCATTTGAAGTTGCCGTGCTGCTGCAGGCATTGGTCTTTGCCTCGGCGCATTTCGTCGGCATCAAGGCTGTTTTCGCGCATTACAGCGGGATTGCTTCTGCCGCGAACACGACGGCATTGTACGCTGCTGTTTATTTTGTAATGCTGTATTCGTTTGCAGTGGTATCCAGCTTCCTGTATGGAAGGGAAAATAAAAATATAACTTATCCTATAGTGTTCCATTTGGTGACAAATTTTTCAGTGTTTTTGCTGGGATGAAAATGAAGCTAAATACAAAAAAAGAAGCCATGCTGGCATTGTGGATTGCAGTTTTATTAGTCATTGCTGCATTGCACTTCGGCAAAGCCTCGGCAGTGCTGTTCCCGTTAAAAGTCTCCCTCAATGTTATCGGTGTTGACACTTCTCCCCCTTTAATAAACATAACAAAGCCCAGCCCGACTTCTTCCAGGAATATTACTATAACAGGGACATATAGCGAGGATAGCATCATAGCCAATATAACAGTGGAGGTAAACAGCTCATATACAGTAAGCGCAAGCATAAACACAGGCGCAAAAACATGGAGCGCGCCGATAAACCTGACAGAGGGCTGGAACAGGTTTTATGTGCTGGCTTACGACGCTTCCGGAAATTCCGTCAATGCCACTTCATCATCGCAGGGGGCTTCAATACTTTCAGATACCACATCCCCCGCAATAAACCTCACAGCGCCGCAGAATTCGTCTTCTGTGGCAAATAACTCCCTCATAACATTCAGGATATCGGATTTATACCTGGCAGATGTGTTTTACACGATAAACAATGGGGCAACAACCTCATTTAATTCGATATATGAGCTAAAAGCAGGATCTTCCAGCTGGGTTGACGGAGCCAATTATATAATAGTAAATGCCACGGACAGCGTCAATAATGTCGAAAGGAAGAATTTTACATTTTCTTATTCAAACAGCTATAGCGTGGTGCTGAACGCCTCAATTACAACCGCACGAGCCGAGATAAATTCCACAAACAGCACTATCAGCGGGCTGCAGGACTCGACTGCATTGGCAGCCAAGATTGACACCTTTGCCGCTGAAATATCAGTCGGAGAGTACAATGACACCATCCAGACCCTGAATGTAGTCGGTAACTTGACCAATGCAGTAAGCTCGATAGAAACACTGCTGCAGGAGATACTGGCCGCCAATTCCAGCTCTGGCGACAATGCAACAAAAACTGCCGCCATAAATGCAAAGCTGGAGCAGATAAGCATAATAAAAAATACAACCGTTTCCTCTGTTGAAGTGAACCTGTTCAATCCAAATCTTACAGTCTCCGTTGAGAACAGCACCACAAGCAATGTGACTGGCACTCTTCTTGCTGCTGTAAGCGGGCTTTCCTCGTCAGACCAGCAGTCATTCGTAGCTGCGTCCGACGTGTTGCAGAACAAAACGACCGTAATCAACAATGTGCAGTCATTGACAAAAGTATTCCTCAACGGAAGGACTGAAAATATCACTTTATTCGAGAAAAATATCACTATTTCAGAGTCCCAGTCAGGGCAATTCTATGTAAATGAGTTCATAGGCAAAAACATCACAGGAAACAATGACCTGAACGCCAGCAGCGATGTCACTAACAGGATAACGCAGGCTATGACGATTGTAGCAGAGGATCCAATAGTGAGATGGACATTCAGCGACACTGCCGGCGCTGTCGTCAAATACACCATAGACAAGAACATCCCATCTGAAAAAATTGACCTCAGCAAGACTGTACTTACCACCGTGCCTGCCGCATCGTCTTCCGCTTCTTCATCTGCTGCATCGTCTGCCCAGCAAGGCAGCAAGGCAGCCGGCGGAGGCGGAAGCGCATTAGGGGACGCCAAGCTTGCCGTTAGCAAAGAAACCCTTAAAGTCGTGCTTAAGCAAACCGAGAAAAAAACAGAAGTGATAAGCATAAAGAACATAGGGACTGCCGCCTCTGATGTAAGGATTGGCCTGGAAAAGCTGAAAAATTTTATATCCCCTGAATCGTGGGACGCTCTTGGGCTCCCGATAAGATTGCTGCCGGGCGAGGAAAAAATAGTAGAGATTGTCTTCAAGGCTGCAGAAAGCATAGTCCCGAATATTTACCCGTTTGAGATAATATTAAGCACTATATTCGGGGAGAAAAAGATATCTGCTATAATAGAGGTTGAGTCTGCGAAGCCTTTGTTTGACATAGATGCTGAAGTTCTTCCGAACTACAAGGAAATATTTCCGGGCGACAAGCTTTTGATAGAAGTGTCAATATTCAATCTTAAGGGATTTGGCAGGATAGATGTAAATGTTGACTATAGCATAATGGATTTTCAGGGGAATGCCGTTGCATCCGGGCATGAAACGCTTGCAGTCGAGACTGAAGTCAGGTTCATAAGAGAATTTATTATCCCAAGCGATTTGAGGCAGGGTGATTACATTGTCTCGGCAAAGGTATCTTTCGGAGAATTTGTCGGCACAAGCAGCGATACTTTCAGTGTAAAAGCAAAAACAATAAAATTTGAAAATCTCGGCTTCAAGACAGATACCCTGAACCTGCTGCTTGCAGTAATACTTGTATTATTTGTTGTTTTTGTGGTATTGATCTATGAGTACGGCATAAGCAGCAAATCTTTTAAACATGGGGATGCAAAAGACAGGGAGTCGCTGAAAAATCTTAAAAGGAAGCTCAGAAGCATAGAAAAGGCATATTATTCGGGCGCTGTCAAAAAAGAAACCTATCAGAAGCTTAAGCAGGAAATAGAGGGCAAGTTAAGAAATAAAGAGGAATAAATTGGCAAAAAGCAAAAAAAATGAGTTAATAAAATTCTCAAAATACTGGATCTATATAGCTGCCGCGCTGATATTCCTATACGGTGTATCTGCTCAGGGGCTTGCTGAAAATAAAATCAGCCTCGCAGTGGAAAATAGCAGCAACTATACTTTAGAGCTGGGGCAGGAATCCAATATAACTTCTGTTTCCATAAGCGGGTCAGTAAGCCAGAATGGAACGGCAAGAGTTTACATGGAAGATGAGGAAGGCAAAAAGCTCATTTTCGACAGCAGCAGGCCTTTATTTGATGTCAATGTGATGGTGCTGCCGGAATATAAAAGCGTGCTGCCGGGAAAAGAAGCGGTAATCGATGTGTCAATATTCAACCTGAGGGGATTCGGAAGAGTAGACGCAGTAATAGAATATGCCATAAAAAACAATATGGGGCGTGTTCTGGGCTCGACAACCGAGAATGCAACCATAGAGACCAAAGCAAAATTTGTCAGAAATCTTGCAGTTTCTGAAGATATACTGCCCGGGATTTATGTGGCATTTGTATCGGTGAACGTCGGGAACAGCTCGCTCGGCTCAAGCAGCGACTCTTTTGAAATAGCAGAGCCTGAGATCAAAAAGCCCGCAGGAAGGGGTGATTTTGTCCTTAATGCCTCTTTAGTGGCCATGCTTCTCATACTTATCTCAATAATAAGCATATACTGGTTTTCAAGGAAAGACAGGGGGGAAAGCCGCCTGCAGTTCAGTGGAAAGGCGGAAAAGCTCAGGAAAAAGCTTAAATCGCTTGAAAAAGCATATCAGATAAAAGCCTTGTCAAAAGATGCCTATGAAAAAAGCAGGAGCGCAATAGAGCAGGAAATCCGGGAGTTGGAGAAGAAAAGCAGATAAGGATAATGACTGTAATGAAATGGTATAGGCTGCCTCCAATTTATAGGGAGTATTGAAAAGATATATTAAGGTTAAACATAAAGATGCGAGCCGATAGCAACCCGTAGCGTAGCGAAGTCTTTTCAATGCCATCAATTCATACAAAATTTTATATAATCCTTAATAAAATCCTGTAAAAATGGTAGATGAGGAATACATAAAGAAAGTGGATAGTTTTCTGAAGCTGGAAGAGAATCCCAAAAACATTGACAAGATGAAGAACCAGGGTGAAAAGCACCAGACAAAGCTGAGCGAAGCGCTGGAGGACCTGGAAAAAGAGCTTGAGGATCTTCTCGAAGACAAAAAAAAGACCGAGGAAGGCATAGAATCGGCTGATAATGAGCTCGATGAGGCAAAGGATGAGGAGTTCCAGATGAAAGAAAAGATACTGGAGCTTGCTAACAAGGAAGACCACCTCACAAGCAAGAGAGAAAGGCTGAAGGAAAAGCTCAGGAAAATAGAGGAGAAGCTGGAAAAGATTGAGAAAATAAAGGATGAGCTAAGCGAAGTTTGAGCCTGATTGGCAGATTTCTAAGCAGGTTTTATGGCAGGGCAGCAATAAAATCTGAAAATATTTAAATAGTGGTATACTAAAGTATTATAAAATATACTAAAGTATACCATGAACGCTATAACTACGATAAAGTTAGCCAAAAGTACAGTTATCTTTCTTAATAGCCTGAAGGTGCATCCAAGGCAGCCTTATGACGAAGTAATAACTCTTCTATTGAAAAACCATGTTTCTGCCGTACTCAAATTCTCTTTAAGTTCCAGAGGGATTACAACAATCAAGCTCTCAAAATCAAATGCTCAGAAATTAACATCATTGAAAGTGCATCCAAGGCAGCCTTATGACGAAGTTGTCATGGCACTGATAAAAGAATGCAAAGAAAAAAATGAATAAAAAATATTTTATAGGAGGAATTGCAATTATGGTTGTTTTGGCAGTTTCAGTCATCTACTTTATGCCATATTCAAAATTCTCAATCTTGGGGTTTGCAATACTGGAATCAAAAGAATACTCAAACAATCTGCAGGTAACATTCAATGAAAGCGGCAGCTATTCTTACCTATGGCAGCCTGCAGAAGGAGAGATAGAGAACCTGAAGCTGCACGGGACTGCTTCAAACAAAGGGAAAATAGAGGTCTATCTCGATATATATGGCGGCAGGAAGCTTGTATACTCGAATGCCCGGGGCAAAGGCAGTGATGCTGAAGCGCCGCCTCCTTTAGATGATAACTTAACCGGATATCCGGACGCTTACACAGAAAATCAGATTTCTTTAGCCTTGGATTATGGGAACAGCCCGTATTATGATGAAGACAATGACGGTGTTGAAGCCTTGAATGGCATTGTGGATTTGAATGTAAACAGCACCATATTTGATGCAAATTTGACAGAATCAAATCTCTGCACGCAATGGGAAGTCTATAGCAGAGACACTGGCAGCTTTGTTCAGCTGTGCCATGGCTCGGAAGCATGCTGCTCATTGATTGGCCTGAAGCCGATAAGAAGCAGTTGGAATGAGCAGTTCTATTTGGCTTACAACCGGCAAGGGGCATCGCCAAAAAATATGGTCAGCTCAAGGGTGATTCACGCTCAGTTCTCCAATGAAACAAATGCTACTATGCTTGGCACACTGTACATTTCAAAGTGGAAAAGCCTTCCGGTTTCTTTTACAGAGCCTGTCCTGGATATAAAAGGCGCATGCGGTGAATTATGCGGGGAGCAGTTAAATCTCAGCAGCTATAATTTTACTTTCGAAATAGAGAATGCAGCAATATCAATTGAAAGGATTTCGTATTCAGTGAAGAGGGAAAAAGAAGAGCAGGAGCTTGTGCAGAAAAAATTCATTTCCGGCATAAGCCTGTCTCCATCCGGCACTTACCAGCTGGATTTAAGCGAATATTTTGAAAGCCCGAATCAGATAGAATACAGTTATTTCAAAAATGAGAAAATCGCCATAAATTTCTCCAACAGCACAGCGATAATAACAGCAGGGCGCATTCCCGGGCAGGTGTTTACTTATTTTACGGCAAATGACAGCCATGATTCCCTTCCCTCAAACATATTCCTGATAAACATCTCATTGCCCAAAAAAGATGCGGAAGAGATAAAGCCCGTCCAGCTTAAGGCAAGAGTGGGGCAGCCGGTAAAGTGGAGGAAGACAGTGAAAACTCTGGACGAGACCGTAACCGTCAATCTTACAGCAGAAGCCAGAAACATAACGGTCATGAGGGAAACTTCATATGGAAATGAAACAATAGAAGAATCAAAAGTGCTGATTGAGGAAGAAGAAAGCGTAAAGAGCCTGAAAATATACAATATAGAAAAGAAGATTAAAGAAGCTAATGAAAGCGATGACATATCAAGATTATCTTCTTTAAGCAGCGAGCTTGAGAAAGCAAAGAAAACCGAGTTTATAGGAATTACAGGTTCTGTCGTGCAGGAAATAGCGCCTCAGCACACCCAGCCGGTATTGGAAGAGAATATAACGCTGATAATAAAAGACCCTTCGTTATACGCCGGCGAGCAGGTGATAGTTGAGTATGAGACAGAGCCGCCAGTTGCCATAGAGAAAAACATAAGCAGCTACTCCAAGCTTGTCACAATAAGCTCGGAGCTGCCGTATACGGATATAACAGCTTACTCACAGGTCCCGGAATCTTCAAGAAGCAATATCAGGCTCAATTGGATAGTAAATGATTCCAGGATAGAAATTAATGCGGATGAAATCAATTACATTGATGAGGACGGGGACAGCTTGATAGAGGAGATTGAGTGGACCGTTCCTCACTTAAGCAACCAAACTTACGAGATTTCCATCGTGATACTGAATATCCATTCTTACCCCACTTTATTCGGCAATTGGACAGTTGAATTCAACACCACTGGAACCGGAAACATGACGATAAGCGCTTCCAGGGCTACTGCTTACGGAGAATTGTCTGATGATGACAATTTAACAATTAACGATCTTGAATTATTGGAGTTAAAATGCGGAAATGACATACTGTTCAATAACCATGATGATATTGATACTGATAATGTTTATTTGATTGATTCAAATGGTGAAAAAATAAGGTTAAGCTATACAATCAATAAGTCATTGGCAATAAGATCAGTTTATGCTGAAAATTTCAATTGCGACGGCAAAACAGCATACCATACCGTCAGGACTTTGACAACAGGCGCGCATTTCCAGCTGTTTAATTTCTCAGGGCAGTCCATAGAAGCGCTAAATACAGTGGCTAACGGCACCTGCGATGAAGGCAGTAATCTGACTTTGTGCGTCATAAGCTCGTTAAAAGGCATTACAAACGGCTCTGTGCTGCAGTACAACAACCTGACTATAAGGAATGGCGGCGCCTTAAGAAACCAGACGCCCGGGGCGTTCTTCAAAATCAATGCCTCAAGTATAATAATTGAGTCAGGAGGGAGAATAGAAGGAAATGTAAACATCACTGCAGTTAATCTTACAGTGCTGGCCGGCGGATTGATCAATTCCTCGTTTGTCGGCCATGTTGGGGGCGGGACAGGAAACACAAATCCAAACTCCGCCGCCAATGGCTCAGGCCTGGGAGCGGGATTGACAGGAGACGGCGCGGGAGGCGGGGCTGGGGGAGGCGGGGCTGGTTATGGTGGAGGAGGCGGGGCTGGTTTCGGAACAACAGCCAACTCAATAGGGGGGCCTGCATACGGAAATCCTATAACTCCTCTTGAGCTGGGCTCTGGCGGCGCGGGAGGGGACTGCTCAAACTCTCCAGGAGGAAAAGGCGGCGGCCTGATTTTTATCAATGTAACAAACGTGATGAATATTAGCGGCAACATCACTGCAGACGGAGAAAGGACTGCTGATACTGTCTGCGGGGAAGCAGGGGCTTATAGCGGAGGCGGGGGAGCAGGAGGATCTGTATTCATAACAGCAGGCACACTGGCAGGAAGCGGCTCAATAACTGCAGCCGGAGGGTTTGCAGGCGGGAATTCCAGCCAGGGGGGAGGGGGAGGGGGAGGAAGGATAGCAGTATACTATTCAGCAAGCAGCTACAATGGGATTGTTTCCGCATTAGGCGGAAGCGGGTTTGCAGGAGGGGGAAACGGAACAAATTTCACAACAAGCTCAGTGACTGTCAATCTTGCCTTAAACCAGTCGTCTGCAATCCAGGGAAGAAATATAACTATCTACGGGAATTCAAGCATATCATCTTTCAATCTGACAAATCATACAATCAGTGTATTCATAGGAACTGTCCAGTATTTCCTAAATGATTCGACAAATTCCCTGCAAAACATAACAACACAGAATCTGACGAAAACAGGCAGCGTAGGCTCTTTCAGGTATAACCTAACCGTGCCTAATGCAATAACAAATCACAATATCACAATTAATTTGAGCTTGTTTGGGATAACAGGCTCCGCCGGAAGCTCTTTCACAGTATATGATACCTCCACCCCTCCGGTAATTAACGGCTCAATTAACAATACTTCTCCCAGGATTTATGACAAGATTAATGCGACTTTCAATATAACTGACGAGCTTGGAGAACTGGTATCTGCAAATATTTCCTTAAACATAAGCGGCAGCCCGGTCAAGAATTTCTCTTTTGTAATAAGCAGTTTTTCAGCGCAAATTTCGCAGAACATAACCATCAACCTTACAAGAGGGAGTGTAATAAACATAACAGGATTCGCAGTGGACGCCAACGGCAATGTCAGGCAGAATTCCACATTGATAACAGTTGCCAATACCCCGATAAATGCGCCTTCTGTTGTATTCCCTTCGGACAATTCTTATGTAAATCTGCAGCCTCTGCCATTGAATGTCACAATAGTGGATAATGACAATGACGCAATAAACATAAGCTACTACATCAATGGAAGATTAAATCAGACTTCCCTAACAAATGCAACATTGAATGCCTCAGATGGAATGTACCTCCTGAATGTGAGCGCTTCTGATTCGTCTTCAATATCTTCAAATGTGACTATAAACTTTACAATTGATACGACAGCTCCATTAGCATTCAACCTCACAGAGCCTTTGAACAATACAATAGTCAACCTAAGCCCATTCTTCAGGTGGAATGCCTCAAGCGATGCCAATTTTGCAAATTATACATTGCAGATTTCCAACGGCACGGACTTTGCGACTATAAACTATACTTCAATTTCCACTTCAGGCAGCGAGCCAAATGGCACTATTGCGCTTGAATCCGGCAAAATATGGTATTGGAGAGTTATAGCCTACGACAAGGCAGGCAATAATGCAACAACCTCCTATTTCCAAAACAGGGCATTGTGCGATCAGGGGGGAGGCGCTTCTTTCTGCATAATAAATTCCACAAAGAGCATAACAAATGACACCATTCTGCTGTTTAATAATTTAACAATCAATAGCGGCGGCTCATTAAAAAATACAACAGCTTTGGCTTACTTCAAAATAAATGCCAGCAGTATAGCTATAAAAAGCGGGGGCAGGATAGAAGGCAACATAAATATCACAGTTGTTAATCTGACCGTTTCAACAGGCGGCTTAATCAATGCCTCGGCATTAGGGTATTCCGGGGGAAATGCAGGAGACGGCAACTGCCCGGGCACGGCAACAAACGGCTCGGGGGCAGGCGGCGGAAAAACAAGAGGAGACGCTACTTGCGCAGGCGGCGGGGGGGGAGGGTACGGAGGATTCGGCGGAAATGGAAGCAATGGGGCAAACAGAGCAAACGGAGGCTCTCCTTATGGGCAGCTGATAATACCTGCAGATTATGGCTCTGGCGGCGCAGGAGGAGGCTGCAACAATGCAGACGCAAGAGGTGGTTATGGAGGAGGCGCAATTTTCCTTAATGTGTCGGGCATACTGAATGTGTCTGGGGAGATAGTTTCCAACGGAGAGACCAGGCCTACCGCTCCCAGCACAGTAGGATGCTTCGGCTTGGGAGGCGGCGGAGGATCAGGAGGCTCCATATTGATAAGCGCAAATACCTTTTCCGGAAATGGGACTATAAATGCCAATGGAGGAAAGGCAGGCGATTCAGCAGGGATGGGCAGCGGAGGAAGGATAGCGGCATATGCAAAAACAAATTTATTTAATGGAGTTATAGAATCATTAGGAGGGGGCGTAAGCACTAACGCACAATTTGGGGAAAACGGCACAAACTTCACCGCGACCAGCCTGACACTGACAATTTCAGTAAGGCCAAGAAATGCCAATGCAAGCGCAAACGTAACACTTTCAGGACGAATATCAGTTCCGGGCTATGACTCAAATCTTGCCAACCGCACATTCAATGTTTATATAGACAGCATCCAGCAGTATCTGAATGAAACCAGCGGGCTGCTTTCAAATTCATCATCAGCGCAGGACACAAATGACACAAAAACAGACACTAATGGGGACTATCTTTACAATTTCTCAGCGCCGCAAACCCTCAAGACTTATGCAATAAAAGCCAATGCAACTTTATTTATAGTTAGCGGGCAGAATAGCTTCAATCTTGAAGTCAATAATCCATGTGATCAAGGAAATGTAGAATCGCTATGCGTGATAAATACTCCAAAAAGCGCTGCGAATGGCACCACTCTGCAATACCTCAACCTCACAATCCAGAATGGAGGGGCATTGAGAAACACCACTCCGACAGCTTTCTTCAAAATCAATGCCTCAAGTATAATAATTGAGTCAGGAGGAAGGATAGAGGGAAATGTAAATATCACCGCTGTCAATCTGACTTTACTGCCGGGCGGCTTCATTAATGCCTCAGGCCTCGGGTTTGCTGGAGGCTCGGGAGGAAATGGAGCAGAAGGCTCGGGAGGCAACGGAACAGGGGCAGGAGGGGGATTGAGAAACAATGGCAACAGCGCCGGCGGCGGGGGAGGATATGGAAATGCTGGAGGCAATGCAAGCGCTACAGAAGGAGGCTCTGCCTCAGGCTCTGCTTACGGCTCTCCGACTAATCCGATGGCATTCGGCTCTGGCGGGGCAGGCGGAGACTGCAGCGGGGCAGGCGGGGGCGCTGGCGGGGGATTTATTTTCATAAATGCGTCTAATTTGATTAATCTCACTGGAAATGTTACTGCCAACGGCTTTGACGGGGTTTCTGCAGGATGCGCCGGCTATGGCGGCGGCGGGGGATCAGGAGGCTCAATACTGATTGTGGCAAATGCGCTTGGAGGGAACAGCAGCATTTCTGCAAGCGGTGGGAGCGCTTCCGGGTCCAATCCCGGCGGCGGGGGCTCCGGAGGAAGGGTTGCCGCTTATTATGTGTCGAAGGCATTTACCGGAATGGCTGTTGCTTTCGGCGGAAATGGGTACCAGGGAGGAGGGAATGGGACTAATTTTAGCGTTGGGAATTTGAGCATCAACACAACGCTAAACCTGCAGAATCTTAATACAACAATTACATCAAACATAACTATATCGGGCAGGATAGTTATTTATGGGCATGATTATAATTTATCCAGCAATGGGATAAGCATATACCTCAACAAGCAAAAACAATATTTTAATGAAACCAGCGGCTTGCTTGTGAATGATTCGTCAGCACAGGATACTAATGAGACTATGACAGATTCGTTAGGCTTATTCAGCTATAACATAACTCAGCCAATATCAGTCGGTTCATATAATATAACTGTAAATTCAACATTATTTGCTGCCAGCGGCACAAACGTCACTTCATTCATTGTATCGCAAACACCTTGTGATGAAGGCAGCAACTCAACATTATGCATCCTATCCAGCATCAAGTATATTCCGAACGGCTCGGCTTTAAGGTACAACAATTTAACCATAAAAAATAATGGCGCTTTGATAAACAGGTCATTTACAGCCTACTTTACCATTAATGCAAGCAACATAATTATTGAGTCGGGAGGAAGAATAGAGGGAAATGTAAATATCACCGCGGCAAACCTTACAATCCTAAAGGGAGGCTTGATTAATGCAACAGGCTTGGGGTATGCAGGCGGAAATGGTGGCACAGACAGCAGCTGCCCTAATGGATTCAACGGCACAGGCCCGGGAAGAGGCCTTACCAAAGCCAACAGCTGCGCTGGCGGAGGCGGAGGAGGCTATGGAAATGCAGGAGGCGCAGGATTTGGTGATGACACTAATTCCTCAGGAGGCTCTGGCTACGGCTCTCCGATAAATCTTATAGAATTTGGCTCTGGCGGCGCTGGAGGCGCATGCCCAGGCGCAGCTGGGGGCGGCGGAGGAGGATTTATTTTTATCAATGTAAGCAACATATTAAACATCAGCGGAGCCGTAAATGCAAGCGGAACAATCACATCAAATACAACATGCAGCGCCGGCTCTTATGGGGGTGGGGGTGGCTCAGGAGGCTCCATATTTATACTGGCAAAGATATTCGCAGGCAATGGCTCAGTCATTGCCAGTGGAGGCAGCTCGAGTGGAGATCAGAGTTTTAAGGGCGGCGGAGGGGCAGGCGGAAGAATCGCTGTTTATTACACCAACAAATCATATAACGGCCAATTGTTCTCGGATGGAGGGGCAGGTTTCTTTAATGGAGGGGCAGGCACAAACTTTACAGCCAAAAACTTATCTGCCTCGATAGGCTTAAGGCCAGTTTACATAGACACAGACACTAATGTCACAATTGCAGGAAGACTGACAATTTATGAATACGGATTTAATATAACCAATCATACAATCGGCATATACCTAAATAACATCCAGCAATTTTACAATCAGACAAGCGGCTTGCTGGCCAATTCCTCTTCTGCTCAAGACACCAACGACACCAAAACTGATGATAATGGGATGTTCAGTTATAACATAACGATTCCTTCTACGACAGGAGTATACAACATCACAGTCAATTCAACATTCCTATCGATTACAGGAACAAATTATCTTGCATTTGAAGCATTCAACAGCGTATGTGATGCAGGAAGCGTACTGACGTTATGCGTCATCAGCACTGCAAAAGGCGCAGTAAACGGTGTCAAAAACAATTCTTTATTGCAATACCTCAACCTCACAATCCAGAATGGAGGGGCATTGAGAAACACCACTCCGACAGCTTTCTTCAAAATCAATGCCTCAAGTATAATAATTGAGTCAGGAGGAAGGATAGAGGGAAATGTAAATATCACCGCTGTCAATCTGACTTTACTGCCGGGCGGCTTCATTAATGCCTCAGGCCTCGGGTTTGCTGGAGGCTCGGGAGGAAATGGAGCAGAAGGCTCGGGAGGCAACGGAACAGGGGCAGGAGGGGGATTGAGAAACAATGGCAACAGCGCCGGCGGCGGGGGAGGATATGGAAATGCTGGAGGCAATGCAAGCGCTACAGAAGGAGGCTCTGCCTCAGGCTCTGCTTACGGCTCTCCGACTAATCCGATGGCATTCGGCTCTGGCGGGGCAGGCGGAGACTGCAGCGGGGCAGGCGGGGGCGCTGGCGGGGGATTTATTTTCATAAATGCGTCTAATTTGATTAATCTCACTGGAAATGTTACTGCCAACGGCTTTGACGGGGTTTCTGCAGGATGCGCCGGCTATGGCGGCGGCGGGGGATCAGGAGGCTCAATACTGATTGTGGCAAATGCGCTTGGAGGGAACAGCAGCATTTCTGCAAGCGGTGGGAGCGCTTCCGGGTCCAATCCCGGCGGCGGGGGCTCCGGAGGAAGGGTTGCCGCTTATTATGTGTCGAAGGCATTTACCGGAATGGCTGTTGCTTTCGGCGGAAATGGGTACCAGGGAGGAGGGAATGGGACTAATTTTAGCGTTGGGAATTTGTCTGTATCAGTCACAACAAAACCTGTTGTCAATATAAGCTCCAACCTGACTATAAGCGGAAGAGTCTCCATCTATGAATATAATTTCAATGTAACTAATGCTTTGATAGAGATACTTTTCAACAACATAAAGCAGTATCTTAACAGGACAACTGGAATGCTGGTAGGCTCTTCATCTTCAGACACTTCTGAAACCGCGACAGACGGCAGCGGCGAGTTTAGATATAATCTTTCAGGATTTTCTTCCATAGGGGAATACAATCTTACTATCAATGCGACGTTATTTGTAGTCAATGGGGGAAACAGCACTTCCTTCAATGTAAGCTCGCCTTCCTGCGACAGCGGGGATAATCTAACAACATGCACAATTAGCTCTCTAAAATATATAGCCGGAGGAACTGCCTTAAATTACAATAATCTGACAATAAGCAATGGTGGCATTTTGATTAACAATACTCCCGGAGCATATTTCAAAATAAATGCCTCACACATTGTCATAGAAAGCAGGGGAAGGATTGAAGGCAACGTGAATATAACAGCATACAATCTTACCATCTTAGCCGGAGGGATTATCAATGCAACCGGATTGGGAAATGCAGGAGGAAATTCCGGAACAGGGGCAGATACCAGCGGCACAGACGGCAGCGGCACAGGAGCTGGAAAGTCCGGAACAAACAGGCCGGGAAGCGGAGCAGGCTATGGAGGTGAGGGAGGCATTGCAACAGAAGGAATTTTCACTGTTTCCGGAGGATCGGCATACGGCTCTGCAATCAAGCCTGTTGATCTTGGCTCAGGAGGTGGAGGAGGGACTTGCAACAGCGAGGATGCAAAAGGAGGCTATGGAGGAGGTTCCATATTCATCAACGTAACAGGCGTTTTAAACATCACAGGCAATATAACAGTTGACGGCCAGAACAGGCCTTCCGTGCCTTTCAATACAAGCTGCAATGGCAGGGGTGGTGGTGGAGGCTCAGGCGGCTCTGTCTGGATTATATCAGACTCATTTGTGGGCAACGGCACAATAAGCGCAAATGGGGGGGATGTTGCCAGCTCAGTATCTTCCGGCAGAGGAGGAGGCGGGAGAATAGCAGTATACTCAAGGCTGGCATCTTATATCGGGGCTGTATCGGCTTATGGAAGGGGAATCGGATCAAGCCAGGAAGGCAGCAACGGCACAAACTTCACCGCAACCAATATTACAGTCAGGCTTGCACTGAACCAGACCACAGTTTCCCAGGGGCTCAATATAACAATCTACGGCAATTTAAGTGTATCAGCCTACGATCTGGCAAGCCATAATATAAGCGTGCATATTGGAAGCGTGCAATACTATCTCAACGATTCGACAAATGCCCTCGACAATGTCACAACAAATAATCTGACAGTCACAAACAGCCAGGGGGCTTTTAATTACAATATTGTAGTTCCGACGGCATTGGGAAATTACACATTGACTTTGAATTCCACATTGTTTAATATTAAGGGAAATGCAAACGACACGATAAGCGTGATTGACACGACACTGCCATTCATCAACGGGACGCTAAATAAGTCATTGAATTCCATACGAAGATATGACATAATAAATGCAAGCTTTAATGTCTCTGACAACACAGGATTAAGCTTCGGGCAGGTAATAATAAATGATACTGGCACTGTAAGATATTTCAACTTCAGCCTGGCTGGAGTCTCGGGCACATTCAGCCAGAACATAACAATCAGCTGCGGGGCAGGCTGCATAATAAACCTTACTGGAAGGGTTAATGATTCATCAAACAATTTCAGGGCTAATGCAACTATTATAAATATAACAAATACTCCTCCTTCAGCGCCTGCAATCAATTCCCCTTCCAACAATTCTGAGATAAATTTCCTGCCAATAGAAATCAATATAACAATCCCTGCAGATAGTGATGGCAATACTTTAACGGCTTATTATTACATAGACAGCTCATTGAGTTACACAACTGCCTCAAACGTTTCAGCCAATGCAAGCGAGGGAACCCACAATTTAAGCATAAGCCTTTACGACGGCGCAGACTTTTCAGCCAATTCAACCATCAACTTCACATATGACTCAACTCCTCCTGCCGTATCAATATACAGGAAAGACCGGGTGACAAATAAGAGGCACTTCATAATCAACGGCACAATAAACGACACAAATACAGTGCAAAATGTCACTATAGAAATGAATTCCACTTACATAGCAAACGCCAGCTTTGACAATTCCACCAAAGTGTTTAATGTTACAGTTAATCTTACAGAAGGCTGGAACAGATATTATGTTTTAGTCTATGACAAGGCAGGCAACTTCAGAAATGCCACTTCAACGGAGCAGGGAGCTTCTGTCCTATCCGACACGACTACTCCTATAATCAGGCTGATAACAGCTCCGAACGGCTCGACTCTGGCAAATGGAAGCGTTGTAAGCTTTGAGATATCGGACAGGGCATTGGCAAGCGCTTCCTACAAGATTAATGACCTTAATTTCACATCATTCAATTTTATCTATGACATTGACGTGGAAACTCCAAACTGGCAGGACGGCTCAAATTACCTTATAGTAAATGCAACAGACAACATAGGCATAAGCACAGTAAAAAATTATACATTCCAGTTTTCCTCAAGCTATGAAGTGTTCCTTAATGTCTCAATTAACTATATGAGCGCCGTGATTAATGATACCAATTCCACGAAAACCGAGCTGTTGAATTCTACGCAGTTGATACTGCTGCTGGCCGATTCTTCCGCAGCCATTAGCGTGGACACCTACAATTCCACAATCAGCTCCCTGGGAATAATAGGAAACCTGACAAATTCAATATCTTCATTGCAGTCTGTTTTATCCGGCATTCTGGCGATTAACTCTTCCAATGCAACAAATGCCACAAAGACGGAAAATATAAGCATCGAGATTTCAGATGCAAGGAACATCAGAAACAATACCCTTTCTAAGGTAAGGGTAAGCTTGTTTGACAGCAATATAGAAAATGCAAATGCCTCAAGCCAGACAATAAGCAATGTAACATCAACAATTTCCAGCCAGGAATCGCTGAGCAGTTCCGACCAGTCGGCATTCCAAAGCCAGACAGCATCACTGCAAAGCAGGACAAATATAACTAATATAGGGGCTGTAATGGGGATTATATATACTAACGGGCGCGAGACCAATATAACCTTGTTTGAAAAGCAGATAAACATAACGCAGCAGGAAGTGGCGTTCTATATAAACGAGTTTTTAGACAAGAATATAACAGGAAATAGCAATCTCAATGCCTCGACATTCATCACTAATAAAGCCGAAACCGGGACGTTCTCCATAATAGTTGAAGATCCGATAATAAGGTGGTCTTTTACTAATACCAAGTCTGCAGTCATAAAATATACCATAGCCGCTGCAATAGGCACAGACAGCATAAAAAATGCCAATACCGTGATTACCACTGTTCCTTCAAAAACAGTATCCTCTTCCAGCAGCAGCTCATCATCAGCCGCAGCTGCAGGGGGAGGGGGTGGCGGATTGGCAGTATCGCAGGCAGCAGATGTAAGGGCTTCCGCTTCTGCTCCCATAATAGCAGCTTCGCCTGAAAACCCGGCGGCAATAACAATAAATAACGAAAATATTGGGATAAGCAGCATTAGCCTGGAGGTTGATAAGGCGATATCAAATGCGGCTATAACTGTGTCTTCATTAAAATACGCCCCGGCAGAACAGCCTTCAGCACCTTCTTCATCCGTCTACCAGTATATCAGGATAGAAAAGAAAAACATAGAAAGCGCTGACATAAAGAAAGCCTCAATCGGATTTAAAGTCGCAAAATCATGGCTGGATGATAATGACTTGAATGCCAAGGAAGTCGGCTTGTTCAGGCTTGAAGGGGAATGGAAGCAGCTGCCCACAAAATCTCTGGGAGAGGACGGCAAAAATTACTACTTTGAATCATTATCAGAAGGCTTCAGCCTGTTTGCTATTGCAAGGAAAGTCGAGAAAAGGTTCTTGTTAAGCAAAGACTCCGTCAGCGAAGAAATTGAATCGGGCGCAGAGAAAGAGATCAGGCTTAATATAACCAACCTCATAGATGAAAAGATAAGCGTGAGGCTGAATCTTGAAGGGATTAAGGGAGAGATTGCAAACAGCACATTCCCGCTTGATTTCGGGCAGAAGCACACCATAGTATTGCGCGTGAAGGCGGAAGGGCAGGCGATAGCGATAGGAAAGCTTGTGGTGATATCAGGAGAAGAAACAAAATCAGTTCCGATAATACTGAAGACAAGATACCCAAAACAGGCATACAGCATTTCTGTCGGCATAGTGAACAGCACTGTGATGGCAGGAGAAGATTTGAAGGCTGTAATAAAGATAGAAAATGCAGGATCAGCGCCGTTTAATGCGGTCCTGAGTTATTTCATAAAAGATTCCGATAATAAAATTGTTTACAGGGAGATAGAAACCATATATATTGACAAGGATATCATCGGCAAGGCAATCAAGGTGCCTGACGGCATCCGGAAAGGCAAATATATCCTAGTTGTGGACATGCTGTATGAAGGAGGGATGGATTCTGCCGCATCTTTCTTTAATGTTGCCTCAAAAATTAAAGCATTAAGCAGGGAAGAGAAGCAGAAGGCTTTGCTTATCGGGGCAATAATATTTGTAATAATAATGCTGCTGGACTTCCTTTCCTACAGATTTTATGTCTATCAGAAGCCGGAGTACAGATATGAGAGCCTGTCATTAAGCGTAATGATAAAAAAGGGCAGTGCTTATGTCAAAGCAGGGGAAAATCTTGATGCTGAAATAGATATCATAAGGAGAAGGAGTGAAAATGCGCCGTTTTCAATCAGGGCAAAACTGGATATTGATTTCCTTGATTCGGGCAGGGATGTTATGGCCAAAAAGTCATATCCGGTGATAATAAAAGACGCATTGACGATAGCAAAAAGATTCCGCGTTCCCCCTGAAATGGGCAGGGGGAATTATATACTCGCTGCAAGATTGGCATACAAAAGGCAGACAAAGGTTGCAGGCGCATGGTTTGTGGTGCATGATGGCAGAAAACGATAAAAGTCTTGGTGGAAGGATAAAGTTTTACTGGGAGTGGGGCTTCAAGATACTGCTGTTTATTTTCGGCGCAGTGAGCTTGTTCGGCTATTTTGACCTGACAGGAAAGATAATGGGGGCAGGCATGCTCTTCATGCTCTGGCTGCATTTTGATCCTGCTGGATTGGCGCTGGGCAACAGCAAAAAATGGCTGAACTATGTTGTCATAGCAATATTCTACATCTTTGTCCTTGACACATTCACGCAGGTTATACAGACTACAAACACGCAAAGCCCGGAATTCCAAAATGGCTACGTTCCGATAGACAATTTCCTGTCAAAAGCATTGGGATGGGCTTATCACCCCATAAGAGAGTATATAATAAGCATACACAATGGCCAGGTTTCATTGAGCGGATTTTCTTCCGCATTCGGATTTTTGGCTTTAATCTCCATATCTCTGTACGTAACTTTCTTCATGGAGCTTGAAAAGGATTCTTTGGCATACCCAATAGTGTCTTTGCTGAAAAGAAAAGAGGAGTTTTGGAGCAGGATAATATCAAATAAGCTGACTATATTCTCGCCGCTAAAATTCTTGTTGAGCCTGTCATGCCTTATCATATTCTCCCACTACTTCTTCAATCTTGTGAACCAGTGGATGCTGGTGACCATCGGAAACTCAACTTTCATAATTGCATTTTTCTTTGCGGCAAAGGATATTAAAAATACCGGAATAAAGATACTTGACAAGATAGGCAGCTTTGACGAGGAGCTAATCTATTTTGTAAGAAAGATATTCCACGACCCTAAGAACTTCATCCTGGGATTCAGCATATTGCTTGGATTCCATTACCTAAGCGACATAAACCTGTTTTTCATTCCATACATAATACCAAGCGTGGACATTGACGAGTATTATCTAAGCCTGGTCGACAAGTCCAATCACCTGAGCATCCCGGCATTATTTGCAAATGAAAGCGCTCCGACCATCATCAGCTGGCTGGTGAATTTTGCTGTCTATGCATTCAGCATACTGGGGGCACTCTTCATTTTCCTCGTGCCGGTGGCATTTATTTTTATGGGGCTCGCCGGAAAAAATGTAAAGGATTATCTTGAGAAAAAGCGCCACAGGATTATTCTCTATGTCATGCTTATTTCAATGACCATTTTTATTCTGTCTCCGTGGATTTCAATGAGGGGATTGTACCAGGATGAGTCTGAACACATTTCCGGTATTTATGGGGTTGACTTGAATACAAGGATGATTTCAGAGGCAGGAATTCCGGTGATGTACCTGTTTGCCATCATTCTGGTGCTCGGGGCAATATCAATAAAATTTGCGGAAACTCATTGGATGCAGGAATACAGCATCACCCTTATTTTCCTGTACAGCCTTGCTTACATTGGCTTGTATGTCTGGTATTTCTACACGTCAGCAGCGCAGTATTATTTTGCTCTCCTGCAATATGCATTTTCAAGCGCCGATATTTTGCTTCTGCTTTTGTTTTCAGGGCTTATTGCCATGGAAACATTATTCTACATCGGAGGTTTTGTTTATATGGGCTACATCCTGTCCAGGTATATTATAACCCAAAAGACAAAATATATTGTTACGGACCATTCAATGATTGTATGGACTGTTGCATTAGTGGGGATTCCTGCCTTCTTTCTTTTCAGGGAGACCGCAGATGCCACAATAATAGCATCAATTGTAATAGCCAGCTTCTTCCTGTTCAGCTATGCTCTTTACAGGGAGTTTACAGGAGTTGAGTACAAGGATGATTATATCCTGGGAGTAAGCCAGGTCATTGCCGTATTTCAGATTCTAGCTGTTGCCGAAATATTTGAAAGGGGCTTTTTGGGGGAAAGCCTGCTGCTTGTTGTCGGCGGATTGCTCCTGCTATTGCTTTCTTTAGTCTCGCTGAGGTTTTTCAGGATAGGCCTGCCAATAAAAAGCATAAGCCTGAAAGACTTTATACACATCCTGATCTTCGGGGTTTCTTTTGGCATACTGTTCTATTTTATACCTGATCCGTTCATCACCAAAACAAGCGTAAGTTTCGGCATGCTGCTGTTCTACATTGTGTTGGCCTCGATAGCTGAAGAAGTGCTCTTTAGGGGAGTAGTCATGAGTATTTCCGAGAAAGCATTTTCATACAGGATGGCAGTATTCCTCCAGTCCTTGGTTTTTTCATTGGTCCATTTCATAGCATTAAAAAGCATCCTGAACTACTACACTGCAGAAGGATTCTCAGGAGCGCTTTTGCTATTATATATCATAATTTACGCCATCCTTCTTTTCTCATTTGGGATGTTCGCAGCATTCATCTACCACAACAAGGACAGGAACATACTGCACCCAATAATTTTCCACTTCACGGCAAATCTTCTGCCGCTTTTGATTTACAAAGCGTTTTAATAAGAAAAGGGGATTATAAATAATCTATGAAGGAGTTAAAAAAGAAATGCTAAAAAAGAAGCAGATTATTCCTCATCATCAGACTCTTCTGTGACGTCATCATCCTGGTCGTCGTCATCGTCATAATCCTTGTAGTCCTTGTCGTAGTCCTGATCATCCTTTTCCTCTACATCATCTGCATCATCATCGGCAGGATAAGCCATAACACGCAACCTCCTCTTTAAAGCCGCTTTAAGGGATTATATAAATATTTTTCGCTATTCAAAATTTTTTAAGCCGTAGCAAATTTAAGTCATCTGTTATTATAATCTACATCAGATTTTGCCGCAAATATGAAATCGCTTTCAGTCAGGCCGTCAATTTTATGGGTCCAAAGAGTAAGCTTTACTTTCCTGAATGCAAGGTTTATCTCGGGATGATGCCCTTCTTCTTCGGCAAGCTCGCCTATTTTGTTTGTGAAAGCCAATGCTTCCCTAAAACTATTAAAGTCATATTCTTTTTCTATGTGGTGCTCATTAATTAGCTGCCAGCCGCTATTTAATTCATTGTGCAGTTTTTTCAGATCTTTGCCTTTTAATGGAGGAACTCCGCCCATGCAAGGAACACATTTCTTTTTTGATAGTTCAGTTGGCATAAAATGGGAGATTAGTTTAGATTATAAAAAATTTCCTTTTTTATTTTAGAATATTCAATCCGCCTTCGGCAAAACTAGTGCGAGGCGTCGCTTTCCCGCCATGCTCGAAAAGCGACAGACTACCTTTATTGGCTTTTCGGCATCCTGTACAGGATATCGCTCCGCCTCGCCAATCTATTGATATAAATTCGAGGTGAAATTTGGTCGCAAAGCGACGAAATTATTAGGTATATTAAAAATTTATTGACTTGAGGCTATATCCCGCACCCTCTCAAACTCCTTAAGATATTTTCCGGCAATAACAGAGTCATTTATTACAATAATGTTCTCGTCATTCTTCTTGTCAGCGCCTTCTGTCGGGTTGAAGCTTCCTGTAATGACCGTTGAATTGTCGATTATGAATACCTTGTGGTGCATTGTCTTCCTGTTCTTGTCCTTCAGAACATCGATTCCAAATCCCGCCAGCCTGTCATGCTGCGAATATTGCGTGTTGGCGGAGCTTTTTTCCATAACTCCCTTGATTTGAATATTTTTATTGAGCAATAAAGCATCCGCAATCTGCTCTGATGTGAAGCTGAATGCCATAAAATGCACGCTTTTCCCGGCTTTGCTGATTTCCTCAGCAACTTTCCGCGCGCAGCCGTCCTCAGGGCAGAAATAATTTTTGACTGAAATGCCGTTGTAGATTATAGCCGGATTTTTTGTTTTCTCCCCGCCCGCATAAACCCCGTTCCACAGCTCATTAAACTCATCTTCATAATTTTCCGCCAGCAGCCCTGAATATATGACAAAGATGTTGTTATCATTCAAAAGCTCTGAATTTGTAGGATTGAACGAGCCCGTGACTACAATCTCACCATCAATAATGCAGAACTTGTTGTGCATCAATCCGTAGGATTTCGCGATTTTGGCTCCTTTGAGTTTGTCCTTGTCAGACTCGTCAATAACAAGCTTTACATCAACCAAATTGCTTTTCTCAGCCAGATTATCGACAATGCCGTCTACATTAAGGTGGTAAAATGCGCAATGGATGGAGCTTTCGGCGGTGCCGAGATAGTAATTTATTATGCTCGTGCAGTTTTCTGTAATGCAGAAATGGGCATTATAGCCCTTGTTGAACTCTCTCGGTATTTCAGGAATTTGCTTTGTTGTGCTGCCCGTAACACATCCTCCCAATAAAAGCAAAAGAATGTTTGCAGCAATCAATGATGGTATTGGCTTGCCCATATATGATAGTGAGAGAAAAATTTATATATATGTTTATCTATTTAATAGTGGTAATTAACCAAAATTATTATATAGTAGTAATAACTTCCTGCCTATTCACCTCTTTTTCCCGGCAGGGCAATGACGCAAGTTGTTGCTCTGCTTGGGTTTATTATCCTAAGATTTTCTACATCACCCAAAAAAACCATAACACTTTACTATCCTAAAATTTTTTATTATATAATTTTTCAATCCGCCTTCGGCAATTCTAGTGCGAGGCGTCGCTTTTCTGCCATTGCGCTCCGCCCCGCCAATTTATAGGCTATTGTATAAATTCGAGGCGAAATTTAGTGGCAGTCAAATTTCGCCGAGTGTAATATTTGTCGCGAAGCGACGGAATGAATTATATGCAACTTCAAAAAGCTAAATAATTATAAAAAACCGCCATCTTTATAAACCCATAAATATTTCCAGGCGATAACCCGATATACACTACTTCGGTAGGAGGGAAATGATGGAGAAAACTACAGTTATTCAGGCATTAAAGGAAGCGCGTGCTAATTCTAAGCAGAGAAAGTTCAGGCAGTCATTTGATTTTGTTATGGCCCTTAAAGGGCTGGATTTGAAAAAGCCTGAGCACCAGGTGGATTCTTATGTCTCAATCCCCCATGGGAAAGGCAAAAAGGCAAAGATTTGCGCAATTGTCGGAGCGGAGCTTCTTGACAACGCAAAGAAAAATACGGATCACCATATTCTGATAGATAATATCGCCAATTTAAAGAAAGGCGAGATTAAGGCTTTGGCAAGGGATTATGATTACTTCATAGCCCAGGCAAACGTAATGCCGAAGCTGGCTACATCTTTAGGAAAGATATTCGGCCCGAGAGGAAAGATGCCAAATCCAAAAGCGGGGTGCATTGTGCCGCCTAACGCCAATTTAGCGCCGCTGGTGGAAAGGCTGCAGAAGACAATAAGAGTGACGGCAAAGACCTCTCCGGTTGTGCATTGCTGCGCCGGAACAGAAGAGCAAAAAGATGAGGAAGTGGCTGACAACATCCTGGCAATATACACCTCAATCTTGAAATCGCTGCCGAATGAAAAGGATAACATCAAGAATGTGTTTGTCAAGCTCACAATGGGCAAGCCGGTAAATATTGAAGAAAAACAGGAAAAGCAGGACAAAAAATGAAAGCTCACGTTTCAGAATACAAGAAGGAAATAGCAAAGAATCTTGTTGATTTGGTTAAGAGACACTCTATTGTAGGCGTTGTCAACATGGAAAATTTGCCGGCTCCGCAGCTGCAGAATATGAGGGCCCAGCTAAGGAAGGATGCAGTCCTTACAATGACGAAAAGGAGGATAATAAAGATTGCGTTCCAGCAGGCTGCCAGCCACAAAAGCAGCATAGAAAAGCTTAATGAGCATCTTGGCGGAATGCCTGCATTGATTTTTACGAATGGGAATCCTTTCAAGCTAAGCAGGACATTGAACAAAAGCAAAAGCCCCGCTCCTGCAAAAGCAGGCCAGATTGCGCCAAATGATATTGTAATCCATAAAGGGCCTACCCCTTTTGCCCCAGGGCCCTTCATTGCAGAGCTTTCAATGGCAGGCATAAAGTCAGGCATTGAAGGCGGAAAAATCGCTGTAAAGGAAGACACTGTTGTTGCAAGAAAAGGAGACAAGATAAAGCCGAAAGTTGCGGAAATTCTTACAAGGCTCCAGATAAACCCTATGGAAGTGGGGTTGAGCCTCGCCGCAGTATATGAAAACGGAATCGTCTACACAAGGGATATATTGTCAGTCAGCGACGCAGAATATGCAGAAAGGTTTTCGAAAGCGTCAAGATGGGCTTTCAATCTGGCAATGAACTCGCATTATCCTACAAAAGGCACTATCCATCTCCTGATAGGAAACGCCCAAAATGACGCAAAGGCTCTCGGACTGAGCCGTAAAATATTTGACACGGGCATTGTGGAGCTTCTTGTCGGAAAAGCCTACAATGAAATGAAAGGGCTTAGCTCGGCTGCAAATGTTCAGATTGACTCGTCCTTCAAGCCGGTTGAAAAGGCTGAAGAGAAAGAGGAAAAGGCAGAAAAGAAAAAAGAGCATGCAGGGCATAGCCCCCACAAGGATGAAAATGTAGTGGGCGGAATAAGAGTCCCCACAATGAAAGAGCTTGAGGAAAATATCAGGAAAAGGGATAAAGAAAAAGAAATCAAGGAAGTTGAGCAGATTACGCAGCACATTGCAAGAAAGCATGCATTGGGCGAAGATCACGCTAATAAGCAATAACAATAATAACGGAGGTCAACAAAATGGAATATGTGTATTCAGCGATGCTGCTTCACAAGGCAGGGAAGCAGATAAACGAGCACAACATACACAAAGTGCTTGAAGCTGCAGGAGTGAAGGTTGACGAGGCAAGGGTAAAGGCTATGGTAGCTGCTCTTGAGGGTGTCAACATAGAGGAAGCCATAGAAAAGGCAAGTGTTGCAATGGCTGCTCCAGTGGCAGCAGCGCCGGCGGCATCGGCAGGCCACGCGTCTGAGAAGA
Organism: uncultured Methanosarcinales archaeon; assembly: GCA_964454865.1. Lineage (GTDB taxonomy): Archaea > Nanobdellota > Nanobdellia > Woesearchaeales > GW2011-AR4 > JACOZO01. Next base: position 5,757 of record CAYVTQ010000002.1, on the reverse strand, counting down.
AAGAAGAGAAAAAGAAAGAAGAGGAAGGCAAAAAATCAGAAGAAGCGGCTGCGGCAGGACTAGGCGCTTTGTTCGGCTAAGCGCTCGGAAATGAAAATTTTTTTATTTTTAATTAGTTTTACTTACTATGGAAAAAGAATTGTTGCAGAAGCTGAGGGCATCCAGGCATGCAGTTTCCAGAATAAAATATTTGCTGGACAGGCTTCAGGGGGATAAAGAGCAGTTCTACGCAAAAAAAGAGCAGATTTCTAAGAAGATAGGCGGGCTTATCGCAAAAATAAAAGAATTGAGAAGTGGAAGGGACTCTTTGACAGCGCAGGTCAGGGAAAAGAAAGAAAAAAGGGACAAGAGCCATGCGGCGATAAAGCAGGAATCCAGCCGGATTGATTCTCTAAAGGCGGAAATGCAGAAATTGATGAAGTCCAGAAGCATCAGGGCGTTCCCTTTAAACCTAAAGCAGCAGATAGAGGAGCTGGACTTCAAGATGCAGACAGAAGGGTATACATTTGAGAAGGAAAGGGGTGTGATGAAGAAAATCAAGGATCTTCAGGCGCAGCTTCAGAATTCAGAGGATATTGAAAAGATTTTTGCCGAAATAAGGTCAAAATGGCAGAAAATAAGGAGTCTGAGAAAAGAGGCAAACACGCTCCATTCTGAAATGCAGGCATTGTCGGTGGAGAGCCAGAAGCTGCATGAGGAGATGCTTGCAATGTCCAAGCAGGCTGACATCCTAAAGCCGCAAAGAGATGATGCAGCAGGGAGATGGTCGGAGCTTAAGCAGCAGATGATCAGGCTGAATCTTCAGCTGAAAGAAAAGCTGCAGGAGACGGAGCATGCAAAAGCAGAGATGGACAAGCTCGCAATAGAGAATATAAAAAGCAGGGAAGCTGAAGTCGAGGAGAAGATAAGAAAGGGCGGGAAGCTGACGACGGAGGATTTGCTGGTGTTTCAGGACTTGATAAAAAGGAAATAAATCAAAAATAAGCTTCTTCTTTTCTCGACAGAAAATATACCCCGGTAATAAGCAATGCTATTCCTAATGCCTGAATTATACTAATCAATTCCCCCAGTACAAAATAACCAATGATGGCAGCAAAGAATGGTGTGGATAGTTCCAAGGCAGAAACCTTAGCTGCCTTAATTCTTTTAAGGCCTTCATAATAAAGTATAGTTCCTGCTCCAACTGCAATTCCAACAAGAATTTGGTAATAATTAGAGATGGCAAATGAGGAATTTATTGTAAGGTATATAAAAAATATTAATGATGCAATAATAAACCTGTAAAATGTGATCACTCCAGCGTTCATGCCCTGAAGATATTTTCTCATAGCAATTGCTGTTGTTGCCCATGCAATGGTCGCTAATAAGACCATCAAATCAGCCATTGTGCCAAGTTTAAATGCGAATAAATTTTCTAAGGTTCCAGTTGTTACAAGCAGCCCGGCAAGGATCATAAAAAATATTCCAAAATAATCAGATTTTGCCAGCTTATCTTCTTTCAAAAAGAAAAATCCTATTAAGACAATGAAAATAGGCTGCATATGCCCAATAAGAACGGCATTAATGACAGGTATTCTTGTTAATGCAAATAAATAAAGCAAGTCGGCAAATAAAGTTGCCGCTAAAGCAATATAAAAAAGCGCCGAGAATTGTTTTTTATTGATTTTTAAGTTTCCTTTTGTGATAAAGATATATGCAACAGCAGTTAAAGTTACAAAAACCGCCCTCACGGCAGATGTTTCAAGATAATCGGAATTTGAATATGCCAGCTTAGCCAATGTTGGCTCAATAGCCCACATAATGCTTGCTGCCAGTATTGACAAAACCCCGATACTTCTTGCATTCATAAGGTCTAATTTGCATTTTGACTTAAATAATTTGCCCTAATAATTCAATAAAAGCAAAAATTAAATACCACCATCTCCAAAATAAAATAATGTTAAAAATCCTCCAAAAAATCAAATACCCCAAATTCATTTTTTTATTCCTGACATTTATTGCAGCATATGCAGTTTTGTATGGGGAATCGTACAGCCCACTGCGAAACTATATAGTTTCTCTTGGTTATATAGGCGCCTTCTTTGCAGGCATTCTCTACTCATATGGATTCACAGCAGCATTCGCAACATCTATTTTTCTGATATTGGCAAAACACCATACCAATATCTACGCAATAGGGCTCGTAGGAGGATTTGGATCGCTGTTTGCAGACTTGATTCTCTTTGAATTCATAAGGCACTCATTTAAAGATGAAATTGACAAGCTGGCAAAAGAAAAAATAATAACATATTTCTATAAAGGTTTGCCTGCTATAATAAAAAAGTCCCTTCTTCCAATTTTGGCGGGAATTATCATAGCCTCTCCTCTGCCGGACGAAGTAGGAGTGCCTTTATTGGCTTCAATAAAGACATTTTCTGTAAGGGCATTTTCGCTAATCACCTACACATTAAACACAGCAGGGATATTTTTTATCCTATATATTGGGAATCTTATCAAGTAACCCTTTTTCCCTTAAAGAAGTCTAAAAAGCTCTTCTTTGAAAGCCAGTTTCTCAAAACAATAGGTGTGATTATTGTAGTCAGCAGGCTCATCAAAACGAGAGAAACATAAATATCCTGCTTGATAAGCCCTGCATTCAATCCAATCAACGCAACAATCATCGCTACTTCCCCTCTTGGAGACATTCCAAATCCTACAACAAATGAGTCCTCATGCGACATTCCCTGCATTTTTGCCGGAATGTAGCAGCCGATGACTTTTGTAATGACGGCAACAATGGTTAATGCAGCCAAAAACCAGATTACACCATAGGTTAATGCATGGAAATCCGCCAATATGCCCAATGAAACAAAGAATATTGAAGCAAATATTATATGGAGATATTCTGCTCCTTCCTTATAGCTCTTTCCGTGCTTTAGGATAGCCCCTTCCAATGCAACTCCAGCTATAAATGAGCCAACTATTGCAGACAGGTGTATCAGTTCAGCTAGCATGGCATACAGAAATGCTATCATCATGGCAAAAATAAAGACAAACTCCGGGAATTTTTTTGCGATTTCCGTGGCATCTATTCTTTCTATAAGCCTTGTTAGGAACTTGCTGCCGATATATGCCCCTGCCGCCAAAAATATGATGGCTTTAATGACAACAGCGGCTGTGGACGCCCACGAGAAGCTGCCTGAAACTACCTGCTCAGAAATGGACAGCGCCAGAAGGCTCAATACATCATCAATAACGGCAGCCCCGATTATCGCTTTGGCCGCATCAGTCTGCAGTTTCCCCATCTCCCTAAGCACATTTGCAGTAATTGCTATGCTGGTTGCAGTCAAAGCAGTCCCGACAAAAACAGCGATGCCGAACTCGTATCCGAAAGCTTGTGCAACGTAAAACCCGCCAATCCATGGAATGATTACTCCAACCAAGGCAATAACAGTATATTTTAGATTGAATATTTCCTTTAATTTGAATTCCATGCCGACAACAAAAAGCAGTATTATAGCGCCTAAATGCGCCACGCTCCTCACAAAATCAGTATAAGTTATCAATCCTAAAAGGCTTGGACCGATAATCAGCCCGACTAAGATTTCTCCAATGACAGCAGACTGGTTTATCCTTGAGGCAATAAGATAGCCGGCAAGAGCTACAAACAAAAGGAGGCTCATCTGGAACTCTATCGAGGAAAGGATTTCGGACATAAAGTATTATGATTAAAGGAACTATAAAAATGTTTTTGATTTCAATTAGGCAGCGTTCAAAATCTCGCATTTGCTCGGGTAGCATCGGGTTCGCCTTTTTCTTATGAAATAGAAGAGCGACATGCTTGAAAATCAACAGACAATCCTGAATGGATTTTCGGCACCAACTCCGTTGGTTTCCCGTAGGGAGCATCCCCTTTGTCGCTTAACTTATTATTGTGAAGAGGCTCACAAAAAAGATGCTACCTTTATTTTGAACACTGCCAAATTTAACCCAAAAATTTATATATTGAAGAAGCTATGATTGTGAAAAGGGGTGGTGTAAGTGGAGGATT
>CAYVTQ010000002.1:0-1717 GCA_964454865.1 uncultured Methanosarcinales archaeon | reverse complement strand
ATTATAATTGTTAATGAGGCTCACGATATAGATGCTACCTTCATTTTGAACGCTACCTTTCAATTAGCAAAATATAAATACATTGCAAAGAAAGGAAATATATGATTGAATTAGCAATTGCATTGTCTCCGATTATACTTCTTTTTTTTATTATGATAATTATGAAGAAGCCTGCCATAAAGGCAATGCCGATTGCTTATCTTTCTGCTGCCGCTATAGGGATTTTCTACTGGAAAATAAATTTAGATGTTCTTGGCGCTGCATCAGTAAAAGGAGTTTTAATTGCCTTGGATATAATATTCATAGTTATTGGCGCGATATTCTTGCTGGAAATACTGAAAAAAGCAAAACTGATTGAATCTATTGACGGCTTGCTGAAGCATGTTTCCCATGACAGGAGGATCCATGCAATCATAATAGCGTGGTCGTTCTCTGCTTTCATAGAGGGAGCTGCAGGATTTGGCACGCCTGCTGCGCTGTCTGCCCCGCTTTTAGTCGGGTTGGGAATAGGGGCATTGCCTGCAGTCATCGTCTCATTGATCGCAAATTCCACTCCTGTAAGCTTCGGCGCAGTCGGAACTCCAATACTCATAGGGCTGGGAAGCTCAATAGAAGGCAGCAGTGAAATAATGCTCAGGCAGATTGGAATTTATACTGCGCTGATTCACTCTTTGATAGGATTGTTCATTCCTCTGATGATTTCGTGCGCACTGACAAAGTTCGGAAAAGAAAAATCATTCAGGAAAGGGCTTGAAATATGGCGTTTTGCATTATTTGCAGGAGCGTGCTTTGTATTCCCTTATTTTCTGATTGCAGTATTTCTGGGGCCTGAGTTTCCGTCACTGCTTGGAGGATTGATAGGATTTGCAGCGCTGATTATTGGCGCAAAAAAAGGATTTTTCATACCCGCCGGGCTAAGGCTTAAAAATATCAAGCTGGAAAAAGGGAATGCTGTAAAAGCTTTAATGCCTTATTTTTTTGTGGCAGCGCTGCTCATATTGTCAAGAATAGGAACGGCAAACTCTGTTTTAAAAAAGGCAGGCATAAGCGCAGCTGATCTGCTCGGGACAGGAATAAGCCATACATTCTATCCCCTGCTTTCCCCGGGACTGATTTTTATAATTGCTGCCATTGCAACCATTGTTTTAATCAGGATTCCTGCTAAGAAAGCAGTTGAATCTGTGAAAACGACAGCATCAAAATGCATATATGGCTTTGTGACGCTTGCATTTGCAGTTGCACTGGTGCAGATATTCTTATTTTCAGGCAATAACTCTTCAGGGCTGCCGGACATTCCGCTGCTGATTGCCAACAGCGCAGCTTCATTTGCAGGAAAGGCATTTGTCCTGTTCTCCCCTTTTATAGGGATGTTAGGGGCCTTCATTGCCGGCAGCAACACAGTCTCCAATCTTCTTTTCGCTTCATTCCAGCAGCAGACTGCTCTTGCATTGGGGCTGCCTGCTGTGATAATTCTTGCACTGCAGACCGTCGGAGGGGCTGTCGGCAACATGATAGCAATACACAACATAATAGCTGCTTCTGCCACAGTAGGACTAAAGGGAGAGGAAGGCACAATAGTCAAATCGAACATAGGAATAGCCTCATTATACGCGCTAATCGCAGGAATACTGGGATTTATTCTCATAATATTTTTTCGGTGGCATTGAAAAGTCTCGCATAACGAGTGAGGCAAGATTTTGAATCTTGCCAAATCGGC
>CAYVTQ010000001.1:0-74269 GCA_964454865.1 uncultured Methanosarcinales archaeon | reverse complement strand
TGCTACGTCAGGAGGAACAACGATTCCTCCGCTACAATTTCCTTTTCCACCCATGAGGTGCCGAACTTTGTTCGGGCATGCCTGCTGGAATTTTTGAAGATGCCCTCATAATTGATGGCAACCTATAACTTTTCAATGCCGCATTAACGCCAAAACTTTTTTAAACAATCTTCTCTAACTCCTGCATGGGGGATGGACATTAAAGACAAGCTGAAAGAGTTTACAGAGCTGAAGAAATCGCTGGAAAACAATAAAGAGGGGGCAAGGCTCCAGCATGAAAAAGGCAAGCTTACTGCCCTTGAAAGGCTTAATCTTCTTCTTGACAAAGGCTCGTTTGCCGAAATCCAGCCTTTTGCGGAATTGAAAAGCCGGAATTACGGCCTTGATGAAAAGAAAAAGCCGGGAGATGGCGTAATAACAGGCTATGGCACAATAAGCTCCCGCCCCGCATATGTCTATGCGCAGGATTTCACTTTTATGGGAGGCTCCATGGGCGAGATGCACAACAGGAAGATAGCAAATGTCATGGACCTGGCTTTGAAGAACGGCGTGCCGTGCATAGGGCTGCTCGATTCCGGAGGGGCAAGGATACAGGAAGGCGTTGCCGCCCTCGATTCCGGAGGGGCGATATTCCAGAAAAATACTGCAATGTCCGGCGTGGTTCCTCAGATTTCCGCCATACTTGGCCCTTGCGCGGGCATAGCAGTTTACAGCCCTGCATTGACGGATTTTGTATTTATGGTGAAAAAGATAAGCTATATGTTCATAACAGGCCCTGATGTCATAAAAACAGTCACAGGAGAGGAGATAGATTTTGAAGGGCTTGGAGGCGCAAAAGCGCAGGAAAAAAGCGGCGTTGCAAATTTTATTGCGGAAAATGAAAAGGACTGCATAGCCAGGATTAAGACGCTGCTTTCCTACATCCCGCAAAATAATCTTGAAAATCCCCCTTATCTGAATACAGGAGATACGCCGGACAGGCTGAACAAGGATATAGAGAAAATTGTCCCCTCAGATCCCAAAAAACCGTATGACATGAGAAGCGTGATAAATGAAGTGCTCGATAAAAAATCATTCTTTGAGATTCAGAGCCACCATGCGGAAAATGCAGTTGTGGGGCTTGGAAGGCTAAACGGCCATGCAGTCGGCATTGTTGCAAACCAGCCGAAAGTGCTTGCAGGGTGCCTGGACATAAATTCCTCAAATAAGATAGCAAGGTTTGTGAGGTTCTGCGACTGCTTCAGCATCCCCCTGATTAATTTTGTGGACGTTACAGGCTATCTGCCGGGAACCGAGCAGGAGCATAACGGGATAATAAGGCACGGGGCCAAGATTCTTTATGCATTTTCCGAGGCAGTCGTGCCGAAAATGTCGCTGGTGATAAGAAAAGCTTATGGAGGGGCGTACATTGCCCTTGTTTCAAAAGATATGGGCTTTGACAAGGTCATAGCATGGCCTACTGCTGAAATTGCCGTAATGGGCGCGGAGCAGGCAGTCGGCATAATGCACAGGAAAGAAATAAAGGAATCAAAAAATCCTGATAAAATCATCAAAGAAAAAGCAGAGGAGTATTCCGGGCTTTTCCTCAATCCGTATGTTTCGGCAAAGCTTGGAAAAGTTGACATGATAATTGACCCAAGGGAAACCAGAAAAACGCTGGTAAAATGCCTTGAAATGCTGCACACAAAAAGGGAAAAAAAGATTGCTAAAAAGCATGGCAATATGCCCCTATAATGGAAGAATTAATAATCAAGGTCAACGGCAGGGAGTACAAGGTAGCTGTAGAGGAGGCGGAAGGCGGCAAAATAAAGGTTTACTGCGGAAATGATGTTTATGACATTGAGGCAAAATCAGAATCAGAGATAAAGCATGCCGTTGAAGCTGCCGAGAAATCGCATCATTTTCATGAGGGTGAGACTCCGGTTGCGGCGCCTTTGCCCGGCATTGTGGCGGAAGTGTGCGTCAAAAAAGGCGAAAAGATAAAAACCGGGCAGATTTTATTCAGGATTATCGCAATGAAGATGGAAAATGAGATAACTGCTGCAAGGGATGGCGAAATAAAGGAAGTAAACGTTAAAAAAAATGCCAATGTAAGCAGGGGAGATATACTGGCAGTAATAGGGTGAGCTTATGGAAAGAAACAATGCGAAAAGAATGGTGTTTGCAGCTTTGTTTGCTGCATTGACAGCTGCAGTTGCGCAGTTCAGGATACCTCTTGGATTTACCCCTGTGCCGATAACATTGCAGACCTTGATGGTGCTTTTAAGCGGAGCGTTATTGGGCAGCTATTACGGAGCGTTGGCTATGCTACTTTATATTGCAGTTGGAGCTTTGGGGCTGCCTGTTTTTGCAGGAGGAAGTTCCGGAATAGGAGTATTGCTGGGCCCTACGGGAGGGTATTTGTTCAGTTATTTTATTGCTGCATTTGTGATAGGAAAAATGCTTGAGAAAAAGAAAAATAAGAAATTTGTTCACTATGCAATTGCCATGGTCCCAGCCACCTTAATCATATACTTATTAGGCGGAGCTCAGGGAATGCTGGTTACAGGCTTGTCATTAAGGGCAATAATAACAGGCTGGATTCTTCCATTCATCATAGGAGACATTATAAAGCTCCTGCTTGCGGCATATATAGCCAAAAGCGCGGATATGCAGAGATACTTCAAATGAAAAGGCAGCTGTTTCTTCTTGACATTTTTTCTTACAGCTGCATGAACTGCCTGCGCTCCCTAAAAATAATAAAGAAAATCAGCAGGAAATACAGGAAGCGCGGGCTGCGCACTGTCATAATCCATCCGCCTGAGTGGGAATTTGAAAAAAATAAGGGGAACATAATCAATGCTGCGGATAAGAATAGCATAAAATTCCCAATAATTATAGACACTAAGAAAAGGATAATCAGCGGGATGAATATTGATTTCTGGCCTTCGCAGGCCTTGTTCAGCAACGGAAAGATATTATACAGCCATATTGGGGAAGGAAATTATAGGGAATTAGAAGGCAAAATCATCGAGTTTTTTGGAATAAAATCCAAAATGCTATTTTATGATGAGCCCAAATACAGCAGATTCCCGGCGATATACCTTGGAAAGAAGAAAAATAATTTTAAGGGAAAAGTGCAGATTTATGGAAGGCGTATTCAAACTGCTGAGTGCATCAGGTTCCTGGGCAATGGCCATTTAGCGTTGCCTGCAAAAGGCAGGATTATGCATATAGTCGCAGAATCAGCAATAAAAAAGCCGGTAAGAATAAGCCTAGAATTAAATGGCAGGCCCATTAAAAATGCTGCAGTAAATAAGCCCGGAATTTATAGTTTTAATCTGACCAATGCAAATAATAAAAACAAGAATAATATTTTAAAAATAAAAGCCTGCCCCGATCTTGCAGTTTATTCCTTTTCATTTGAATGATAAAAATGGCAATCAAGGATGATGATACAAGCTAAAAATCTCTATTTCAAATATGAAGAAAAATATGTGCTGAAAAACATCAGCCTGGAAGTAAAAAGCCAAAGCTTCACAGCTATTATAGGGGCAAACGGCTCAGGAAAAACAACATTGGCAAAGCACTTCAATGCGCTGCTTCTCCCGACAAAGGGCAGCGTGGCTGTTGGCGGGCTTGACACTAAAAAAAATGCCGGCGAAGTGCGGAAGAAAGTCGGGTTTATCTTTCAGAATCCCGAGGATCAGCTTGTCCACTCAATTGTTGAAGAAGACGCTGCATTTGGCCTTGAAAATCTGGAGTTTTCTCCTGCAGTTATAAGAAATAAAGTCAAAGAAATGCTGTCAGGGGCGGATATTCTCCATCTGGCAAAGGCAAATGTTAATACCCTGTCCGCAGGGCAGAAGCAGCTTGTGGCGCTGGCCGGGGTCCTGGCAATGGAGCCGGATGCAATTGTGCTTGACGAGCCAACAACGCTGCTTGACGCGAGAAACAAGAGAAATGTCATGGGCATGATAAAAAAAGCTAATCAGGAATACAAAAAAACAATCATCCTCATAACAAACCTTCTCGATGACCTGAAATACTGCAGCAGGGTTATTGTTCTTAAGGATGGGGGGGTTATTTTCAGCGGAAAAAGGAAGGAATTGCGCAGTTCAGTGATAAAAAAAGCTGGTTTGTATGATTAAAAGGCTGTTTGGGCAGTATGTAAGCGGGAATTCAGCAGTTCACAGGCTTGATCCGAGAATAAAAATATCCTCAGTTTTTATACTAAGCATTATGCTGTTCTGGGCGAAAAGCCCGGGGAGCATTGCAATCATCACTGCAGCAGTCATCCTGGTCATTTTGATATCAAGGCTTCAGTTTGGCTACATCATAAAAAGCCTGAAGCCGTTCATCGCAATCACGGTTTTTGTTGTCCTGATGTACCTGATATTCTCGAGAAACCGCCTGAATGAGGGCTATGTGTCAGTATGGAGGTTCTTAATTATGATAATACTTTCTATTATCCTCACTTCCACAACAACAATAAGGCAGCTGATTGGCGCCATTGAATTCTTCCTCAGGCCGCTTATCCTATTTAAAATAAAAACAAGGAATATTGCGCTGCTGCTTTCAATAACAATAAGGTTTGTCCCTTCCTTTTTTGCCTATGCAGAGCGCGTGAAAGAGGCGTTTATTGCCCGTGGCTCTAGCTTTAAAAGAGCCCGCAGCATAAATCTTCTCATTTTAAAGCTGCTCGACAGGATGCTCAGGTCAGCTTCCACTTTAAGCGATGCCATAGAGTCAAGATGCTACGACTGGGGGTTTAAGAAGTAAGAGGTGTGATTTTAGGATGGGTTAGTTACCTTAAAGATTATATCCCTACTCATCCTCAGAAGCATTCCTCTTTGTTATCTGCCCGAACAATATGCCTATCAGGACATTAAGCGCCCATGCCTGAAACACGTTAATCCTATGCAGGCTTCCGAATACATAATTCCAGAGCCACATTACAGGATAAGCGAGAATGAGTCCTATCAAGGCGCTTAAAACCGCTACAAGTATGATGGTGGATATCACATTTATTGCCTTTTTCAATATAGGCAGGTTTTTAAGTGCAGCCATAAACTATATGGAATCATGAAATTTTTAAATATTTTTGCAAATTTGGAATTTGCAAGAAGCTTTAGTATTCTGAGAAAAAGCTATCAGAGCACATTTATTGCAGTTGCCATTGACATCTCATTCTTTCTGATTGCATTGACAGGCGGCAAAATTGCAGAGCCATATATTCGAATCGGGGGCATTGCAGATGCTGTATATTTAACCAATGCACTGCTGATATCCCTGCTGTATTATATATTTGTTCTTCTGCTGTATTCGTCGCTTAAGCTGTCAGTGCTGGGGCTGATAAGGTCTTCCGTTGACAAAGTAAAGTTCAGGTTGGGCAGCCTGGGAAGGTTCTGCCTTCTCAGCTTTCTGCTGGCTTTGATTGCTGCTGCTGCTTATTTTGCCCTGGCGCTTGCATTGGCAGGAATAAAGCAGGAATTTGCATGGATTGCCGTAGCCTGTTTGTCTGCATATGCAATCATATTGTACATAGTATGGAATATGGCGCATTCGTTTTTCGCTGCCGGGCATTCTGTTAAAGACAGCCTCCTGAGCGGGTTGAAGTCAGTAAAAAATAAAAGAGTTTATTTGGGAGTGCTCATCCCATCCTTCTTATTGACGATAATTTTAGCGCTGCCTTACTCCATGGTTTATTTGAGGGCTGGCTTGAGCCAGATTTTCATTGCCGTTTTTGAGGCAGCTGCGTATTTAATATTTATAGTAAATAGGGCGGGATTTTACCTGATAGCAAAAGAATCACAATAAAATGATATACCATAATATTGATCCGGTCCTGCTGCATCTCGGGGCTTTTGAAATAAGGTACTATGGGCTGTTTTATGCTATAGGGTTTGCCTTTTCATATTTCATCATCTATTACCTTGCGAAGAGAAAGCAGCTGAGCATAAGCAAGGATGACGTTGCAGACCTCATGGCATACAATATCATGGGAGTAGTAGCAGGGGCAAGGATCTTCTACATTTTATTTTATAATCTTGGATTCTACCTGTCAAATCCCCTTAAGGCACTCGCGATATGGGAAGGAGGGCTGTCTTTTCATGGTGGTCTGGCAGGGGCTTTTATTGCCACATTCTACTTCTGCAAAAAGAAAAAAGTGGGATTTTATGAAATTGCAGACATGATGGTTATACCTGCTGCCTTGTCGCTGGCTCTCGGAAGGATAGGAAATTTTATCAATGGCGAGCTCATTGGAAGGCTGGCCGATTCTGGATTCTGCATCAATTATGAAAAAAGCCAGTTTATTGCAAATCCTCCCAAGGGCTGCAGGTACCCTTCCCAGCTGTTTGAATCGCTGAAGAATGCTTTTATGTTCAGTGTGCTTTGGCTGATTAAAGATAAAAAGCTGCCGAAAGGATTTTTGTTTTGGTCTTTTGTGTCATTGTACGGTATGCTAAGGGCTATAGCTGAGCTTTTCAGGCAGCCTGATGAGCAGGTAGGCTTTATTTTCAATTATTTTACCATGGGGCAGCTGTTGAGCATACCATTATTAATGATAGGCATTGCAATGCTTCTAAGGCTGAAGAGAAAAGAGTTGTAGCAGGATATTTTCTGCTGCCAATCTGCTCTGTCCCGAATCTCGCTTCGCTCGGGTTAGCCGCTTCAAAGTTCTTAATGTAGCTGTTTAATGCTGACATTCCCCGTAAGGGACATCCCCCTTGTCAGCTTAATGACATTAATCTAAGGAACTTTGACCTAATGCTGCTAACCTACATTCTGGACAGAGCCCCACCAATTAAAAACCTTTAAAAATTAACGCCTTATTCAAAGAATATGGAAGTCTTCTCATACGAACTTAGAATTCCCAAGTCAAGGGTTGCTGTATTAATCGGCAAGGAGGGGGTGATTAAGAGGGAGCTAGAGGCTGCTACAGGCACTAAGCTGGAAATTGATTCAAAGGAGGGAGATGTCTTTCTATCTGGAAAAGACGCGCTTGGGCTATATACTGCAAGAGAGATAATAAAAGCCATCGGAAGAGGATTCAACCCTGAGATTGCGCAGCTGCTTTTGAAGCAGGATTATGTTTTTGAGATGGTATACATGCAGGATTATTCCGGCAAATCAAAGGATGTTATGCTAAGGCTGAAGGGAAGGGTAATAGGCAAGGAAGGCAAATCCAGGAAGCTTATTGAGGAGCTTACTGAAGCGTATATTTCTGTTTTTGGAAAAACAATAAGCATGCTCGGGCAGCCGGAAAACGTGGCTGCTGCAAGGCATGCCATTGAAGCGCTGTTGAGGGGCTCCACCCACTCGAGCGTATACAAATGGCTGGAAAAGAGGAGAAGGGAGCTGAAAAGAAGGAAGCTCATAGATATCTAAAAGAAAAAAATAAAAAGAAGGCTTAAAAACGACAAAAAGATGCCGGAAGAAACAATAGCGCATGAATTGGCAAGAAGGCAGAAAGAGATTTCTGTTGCAGAGTTCTTTACAAAGAACAGGCACCTTTTGGGTTTCGACAGCAAAAGAAAGGCACTGCTCATGGCTATAAAGGAGGCAGTTGACAACTCACTGGATGCCTGCGAGGAAGGGGATATGCTGCCTGAAATACAGGTGGAGATCATACAGCTCAGCGAGTTTAAGTACCGTGTTGTAATCGAGGACAACGGCCCCGGCATAGTAAAAAACCAAATCCCCAACATCTTTGCAAAGCTTCTTTATGGAAGCAAGTTCCACACCATGAAGCAGTCGCGCGGGCAGCAGGGGATAGGCATCAGCGCTGCAGTCCTTTACTCCCAGCTTACTGTAGGAACACCTGCAAGGATAACATCAAAGATTTCTCCGAAGCATCCGGCAAATTATTACGAGCTTAATATCGACACGCAGAAAAACCAGCCGAAGATCACCAAGGAGGAGACTGTTGAGTGGAAAAAAGATCATGGCACAAAAGTAGAGCTGGATTTGGAAGCTGAGTACCTGAAGGGCAGGCAGTCCGTTGATGAGTACCTAAAGCAGACGGCAGTCATAAACCCCCATGTCACCATTGTCTATACAAACCCGAAGGCAGAGCAGACTATCTATGCAAGAGCAGTCGACCAGATGCCAAGGAAGCCGAAGCCGATAAAGCCGCATCCTTACGGGGTGGAATTGGGAATGCTCATCAATATGCTTGCTGCAACTTCATCCAGGACGCTCCAAAGCTTCCTGACTTCGGAATTCTCAAGAGTGGGGAATGAGACGGCAAAGGAAGTCTGCATTAATGCTGGGGTAAAGCCCGATACAAAGCCAAGCCAGATAACAAGGGATTTGGCGGAAAAGCTCATACAGGGAATACAAAAGACAAAGCTTATAGCTCCGCCGACAGACTGCTTAAGCCCGATAGGGGAAGAATTGCTCGAGAAAGGGTTAAGGAAGGAAATAAAGGCTGAGTTTTATTGCGCAAAGTCAAGGCCCCCTGCAGTTTACAGGGGCAATCCATTTGTTATAGAAGCCGGCGTTGCCTATGGCGGCGAAATACCCAAAGATGAAAAGGCAGTGATCCTGAGATTTGCAAACAGGGTGCCTTTGCTGTATCAGGAAGGCGCCTGCTCAATGACCAAATCCCTCATGGAGAATAACTGGAAGCCTTACGGCCTGCAGCAGTCTGGAGACTCTGTTCCTGTAGGGCCTGCTGTAATCCTCATCCATATGTCTTCTGTATGGGTCCCTTTCACAAGCGAAAGCAAGGAAGCGATTGCGCATTATGCAGAGATAATGAAGGAAGTCAAGCTTGCGCTGCAGGAGTGCGGCAGGCATCTTGGGGCTTATGTGAGGAAGAAAACCAGAATCCACAGCCAGATGGAAAGGGCCAATATGTTTGAAAAGTATATTCCGGAAGTTGCTGATTCGCTGGCTGTTTTGGCAGGGGCAGACAAGGAAAAGGTTTTGGAAGGACTTAAAAAGATGCTTGTAAAACCTGAAATAAAGAGCGAGATAGAGTCGGATACCGGAGATGACGACCTTTACAGGATGAAATTTGACAGCAAGGAAGAAGGAAGCGAAAATGAAGAAGAAAACTCAAAAGGCTGACAAGCAGCTCGAGGAATTCGGAAAGGGGCTTGTCCAGCAGATAAGCAAGGGCAAAAACCCTACAATAGAGTTCAGCCTTAGAAGCCTTTCAAACGTCGTTTTTGACACAAAGAGCAAAACTTTAAGCTTGGGAAATAAGCAGCAGCAGAGGTCATTCTTTAATGTAGGGCACGCTAAAAAGTTCCTCCAGACATTGGAGATAGCCAAGGTGAGCAAGACTCTTCTCGATGCAGACAAGCACGCAAGCTTAAGAGATGTTTTCTACATGGCAAAAAGGACCATTCACGGCTCAAACATAAACATAGTTGATGATCAGGTGGAGAGCGACAAGGCAATTGAAGATCTAGAGCTGATAACTGACCTGTCAAGAGAGCAGATACACATTAATGCAAATAAGATGGGCTCTGTTGCGGGCAATGTAGTCATTGAAGACTCCGGAGACAGCATAAACTGGGCAAAATTGGGAAGCGGCGGGTGGAGCATCCCCTCCAATGTAGAGGAAATTGAGTTTAAAAGCGTAAAGGCAAAATATGTCATCTATATGGAGAAGCAGGCTGTCTGGGAGAGGCTGCACGAGGACAAATTCTGGGAGAAGCAGAACTGCCTTATTGTGACATCGCAGGGGCAGACGACAAGAGGGATAAGAAGGCTGTTGCAGAGGCTGAATGACGAGCACAATCTGCCGATCTATGTTCTGGCAGACTTTGATCCGTGGGGGTTCTATATCTATTCTGTCCTGAAGTTCGGCTCGATCAATCTGGCGCATATGTCCGGCACAATGACCTTGCAGAATGCCAGGTTCCTGGGCATAACTGCGGATGACGCAAACAACTATGACCTGAAAAAACATTTTATCAAGTTCAAGGATGTCGACCTGACAAGGCTCAAGCAGCTTGCGGAGTACGAGTGGTTTGAGAAGAACAAGGGGTGGCAAAGGCAATTCAAGATGATGAAGGATTTTGGCGCAAAGCTTGAAATACAGGCATTGTCATCCAAGGGAATAACATTTATATCGGAGAAGTACCTGCCTGAGAAAATCAAGAAGCAGGACTTTTTGGATTAGCAGGACAAAATGGAAGAGCAAGCGACAGAGCATAAAGCTGAGAAAAGCAATGTGCCTTTATGCTGCCAGGGCTGCGTAAGATGGGAGAAATTCGGCAGGCAGTGCTATTATTACTGGGAAGGCAAGAAACACTGCACGATGTGGACTTCTAACTACAATGATTTGATGATGATGTAAAGAGTTATCAACAAATATTTATAAATAAAAGAAAGTAGCTCTAATCCCTATTGGGCCAGTAGCTCAGCTTGGATACCTCAAAGCTCTTTGAGGGCTTTGACTTGGTCAAAGAGAGCGATAGTATAGATTACCGCTAAAGCCTTCTAAGCTATAGGTCGGGAGTTCGAATCTTCCCTGGCCCGTTATTTTTTTCTGCAGATTAAATTTACCATAATTACCAGAATTATAGAAACTTAAATTTGACAATAGTTAAATTTAAATAAATACCTGCCTAGAATCCCAGAAGGATGGTGAAAAACAAAAAATTATTTTCTTTGGCAGGAATTTTTGTAGTAATCCTTGGCAACATTGCATTCGCCCAATACTCTTCCGAACAATATTCTAATCCAAGCTACTACGAGGGCAAACCAATAGACAAATCCGGAGAAGGCTCTGAGTATTATTATGAAGGTGGCGCGGTTGTTTATCCAAATAGGGGCTCAAGCGAAGAAGCCATGATGAAGAGATTCAGAGAAGAGGGATTTAATGAAGAAGAAATGATCAATATGGCCCGAGCCAAATTTGGCAACGACTTCTCAGAAGAAGAATTCAGGAATAAAATGGGAAATTTTAACGAAAGGATGGAAAGAAAAGAGTCATTTTCCTATGAGAATAAAGGGATTGGGCAGAGATATTATGGAGGCCCGTCATATGAAGGGTATTCAAAGGAGCATATGGTTTTTGGAATGATTTTTGAGCATATAGGGGATGAGATTGATCCAAGAGAGATAAAACAATACTGCGGCGAGCCTGAAAAGATGGCAGATATTGTCGTTTCAAAATTAAAGGAAAAGGCAGGAGACTTCCAGAGTATCTGCAGCAAGGCAGAGCAGGCTGAAAAAACCTGCGAAGAGGAATCCAGCAATTTCTGCTCCAGATTGGGCCAGCCGGAGGTTATGAAAGAAGCTTCTGAAGTTGAAAGAATGCGGATGCAGGCTTATTCATGCCCTGTAAACAAGGATGTAATTATTGAGTCCTGCAAAAAGACGAGCATGGCAAGCATGGAGCAGCAGATGAAGAAAAACCAGGAATGGTGCGAGAAAAGGCTAGGTGATGAAAGCTCCATGAAGGAATGCGAGAAAGCCAAGCAGAATATGATGTGCGACAAGGAGAAGTTCATAAGCCAGTGCATGGCAGGCGTCAGGAAGGAAGAAGAAAGGGAAGATGAAACTGAAGAGAAAAAATTATGCCCTGCCTACCCAGTTCCTGAATGCGGGAACGAAGAAAGTTTACAGAAAAAAAGCGATTCCAACGGCTGCACATATTATAATTGCCAATCAGCTGAAGTGACGTGCCCAAAAACTGAAATGCCAAGCTGCGACGGAAATTTGGAAAGAAAAAATGATGACAAAGGATGCGAATACTACTACTGCAAGCCCGCAGAATGCCCTGAAATCTCCAAGCCATCGTGCCATGAAGGCAGCAGCATGTCAGCGAAGTATGATGAACGGAAATGCGTAACGGCGTATGAATGCATCCCGTCATCAACATCATCAGGAGGCAGCGGAGGAAGCCCAATTACCGGCAATGTTGCTGGAGTTTATGAAGAAATGCTGAAGCGCTGCCAGAAGTCGTGGGACAAGCAGATGCATACATGCGAAAATATCCAAAAATCTTGCGACAGGGGCAATATGGCAAACCAGTGCGTTGAGGGAAGCAAAAAAGGTTTTGAGGATAATCTGAAGAGAGTTGAAGAAAGCTGCAATATTCACACAGTATCACAAATAAAGGCTGCTGAAGACAGGTGCTCAAGGATTGATGAGGAAAGAAAAAGGTGCCATGAGCAGAGCGCAAAGAGATGCGAGAACATGAAAGAGATTTCAGCAAGATGCAGGGAGACTCTTACAGAAGAGAGCATAAGAAAGTTCATCATCGAGGAAACGAAGAAACGATGCAAATTCTCAGATATAATTGAAGATGAGGAAGACATACAGAAGGCGGAAAAGGCTGGAATCGTCCTTGCAGTCCTTAATACTGCGACAGAAAGCGACATGGAAAAGCTCGGGCTTTTTGTGGATGGCCTAAAGGAGGAGCTTAAACTGCAGGAGACTACTGTTTACAAAGGACATATAAATCCAAAAAGCTTCGGTGATATAAAGCTGCTTCCATTTGTTGCGAATGCAAAGATAAGCGCTGCAACAAGCTCTGAAAAATCGAAAGAAGTAAAAGAGGGCATTGTGGCAGGAAGCAAGGCTGGAGAGGCTGCGAGCAAGCTTGTTTCATTGAGAGACTCTGACGTGCCTAAGGAGTACTTGTACATAATTGAGGATAAAGCAAGTGATGTCCTTGACGTTTCTGACAAATTGGAGGAAATAGAGAAGAAAGACGAAGAAAAAGGGTTTGGCTACAAGTTCAAACTTTTCTTCGGTCTGGCAAAAAAGGCAGAGCAGGAAGAAATCAGGCAATTGGAAGAAAGCAAGACAAAACTGAATAGTTCTATTGAGACGCTGGAAAATCTCATCGATGAAGTGCCCAGTGACGTGGCGAAAGCAGTTCTTAAAGAGCAGGTTGAAAGCCTGAAGAAGCAGCAGGAAGATCTTGACAGCATGATCCAATCAAAGGAAAAGAAGGCCAGGGGGCTGTTTGGTATGTTTGGTTAGGCAAAACCGGCTTCGGTGAAAATCTTTTTAAGGTTGCCGTCGGCTCACATTATAAAGTGGAACATGATTGCAAAAATACTCAAACAGAGTTCGGTACCAACTCCGTAGGTTCCCATTGCGTAGCAAACAAGTTTGCTACGTCAGGAGGAACAACGATTCCTCCGCTACAATTTCCTTTTCCACCCATGTGGTGCCGAACTTTGTTCGAGCATGCTGTCTGGAAGTTTTGAAGATGATCGCATATTAGCATGACAACCTTCAATTTCGCACCAACCTCGGCAAAACCCCAACATTTATATAGTAGGCTGCCTAAAAACGCCAATAAAGAGGTGGTATTAATGGGTTGTTGTGAGAGTATATGTATGAAGTGCCAGGGAGCCAAGATGCTGGTGACAGGCATTGTAGTGCTTGCAGTAGCTGTATGGCAGCCTAGGTATATATGGCATACTTTGGGCGTCCTGATAATATTAAAAGGACTTATGCACTTAGCCAAGCCTAATGGATGCGGGCATTGCGATATGCCGGCAGCGAGCGGGAAAAAGAAAAGATAGATAATTCAATTAAGTTTTTAAACTGAATTTCTTTTTTTTATTTAATGCTAAGAATAAAGAGAGTTTTGCTCACAAAAGAAGGCAGGAAATTCTTTGTAAAAGACACTAGTGGAGATATGCATACGGAATTCGGCTATATCAAGAAATCAGACTTGGCTAAAAAAGACGGCTCAAAGCTGATGTCAAATACAAATACTGAATTTATGATTTTTTCCCCGTTTTTCATAGACGTTTACCAGAAAATAAAGAGGGATGCGCAGATAATCCCCCTGAAGGACGTAGGGGCAATCCTAGCAGAGACAGGCATTAACAAGAAAAGTAAAATTGTGGATGCAGGGGCCGGCAGCGGCGCATTGGCATGCTTTCTCGCGAATATGGCAAAAGAAGTTGTGACGTACGACATCAGGGAGGATTTCATAGAGATTGTAAAAAAGAATGCTGAATTCCTCGGATTGAAGAATCTGAGGGTTAAAAATAAGGATATTTACAAAGAGATTGATGAGAAAGATGCTGACACCATTGTTCTGGACGTGCCGGAGCCTTGGAAAGCTCTGGATTCATGCTCAAAAGCATTAAAAGTAGGGGGTTTTCTTGTTTCCTACAGCCCCACTATAGTCCAGGTTTCGGATATGGCGAATGCCGCCTGCAAAAGGAATGATTTCATCCATGCCAAAACATTGGAGATGATAGAAAGGGAGTGGGAAGTGGAGCAGAGAAAAGTGAGGCCGAAGTCGAGGATGCTGGGGCATTCCGGCTTTTTGAGCTTTTTCAGGAGGGTTTAAGATGGCTGAATTGATGACTTTACTTGGGTTTGCAGCAGGAATATGCACGACGGCATCTTTCGTGCCGCAGGTTTTCAAAAGCTGGAAAACAAAAGAAACGAAGGATTTGTCAATGGCAATGCTGCTGTTGCTGGTCTTCGGGGTCGCGCTGTGGCTTACTTATGGAATATTGACAAAAGATATGCCAATACTAATCGCCAACATCGTGAGTTTCGTGCTCACTTTGTCTCTTCTTACCCTTAAGACCAGGCATGGCTAGAAAAATAGTAGTTTAGCTCCAATAATTTATTGCTTAAGTCCGCGCTCATGAAATTTTAGAGCGCCTATGTCGCTTTTCCCCTGCCTTCTTCCTGTTCCTGCATATTTTGTAAGCTCTGTCTTGCCTTTCAGCAAAGCCAATGCATTCAATGCGTGCTTCTCGCTCCTGTTTTTCGCAATTTCAAACAATTCCTTGCTGCTTTTGGCTTCATCCATGTGCACAAAGACTTCAAGAATATGCTTGTTTGCCATTAACTGAACGTGCTGTATCCCGATAGAAGCCTCGTGGGAGCACTGCTTGTCTATCGGCATAGGCCCCGGCATTCCAAACACCATGATAATATCACACCTGTCTTCCTCAAATAATTTTTTGCATGCAACAGGCAGATCTTTTATTCCAGGAACAGTATATCTCACTATTTCATTTTTAGGACTATTTTTAATTACACCTATTGCAAATTTCGCCATGTCAATATTAGCAAATGTTGTGTCTGCAATTCCTATTTTCATTCTACCTCCACAGTAACTTTATCTCCATCCTCAAGATTTAATTTTTCCCTCAGGTTTACAGGAGAGATAAATTCAACTATATCTTTATGCCTTGTCCTCTGAGGCATGATAACAGCGCCGTTAATTCCATTAAGCCCCGCCTTAATGCAGCATGCAGAGCCGAACTCTTTGCCATTGATTTTAAAGCCGCCAACAAAAACCTTGCCATTGATTTTCAAAAGTTTTTCCATATCCTTATCTAAAATTAGGATGTTTAATGTCCCTTCAAATGGCTCAAAGCCGAGCTTTTCAATTATTTGTTCCTTATACTGCCTCATGGACAGAAATATCTTTCCTTCCCCCAGTCCGGATTTTACAGCGCCCGATATTTTAAGCATTGCTGTATGAGAAACGAGCAATCATTAAAAAATTATCGGCTTCATCCAAAAATGGGTTGGCAGCCTTGAAGTCGAGCCCATTTACCAATTACTTAAATAGAGTTAAGGGGATGCTCCATACGGGACATCAACGATACTGCTTCATATGCTGCGCTGGGATTGAAGCTGCCAACTTGCGAATGTGAATTTTGGATGAAGCCAAAATTATCTAAAACTTTTTAAATTACAGATGATTGTTTTGTTGCAAATGCAGCAAAGAAAACTCCTCATTGTCGGCATAGACCCAGGCACGACAACAGGCTATGCGATTCTTGATATAAGCGGGAATTTGGTTGCGGTTGATTCTTCGAAAAATCTTGGCCTGTCGTGGCTTATAAGTGAAGTTGCGAAATTTGGAAGGGTTGTTATTGCCGGCACTGACAAAGGAAAAGTTCCTGATTTGGTGCATAGGTTCGCGGCAAAATTAGGCGCAAAAACCATCAATCCCAAAGAAGACCTTTCAATAGCGGAAAAAAGGGAAATGTCAAAAATGTTTAGCGTAAAAAACTGCCATGAGAATGACGCACTGGCTTCTGCATTTTTTGCTTTCAATGAGGTAAGGCATTTGATCAGAAAGATAGACAAGATTGATTTTGGGGATAGGGAATCTGTAAAGGAGCTTGTCATAAGCAAGGGGATGAGCATAAAGCACGCTGTTGATTATTTGGCGCCGAAAGAAGAGATTGGCACGGCGAAAACAGAAAGCCCTGAACAGCCTCAGATTAATATTGAAAGAGTTCTGAATAAGATGAGAAATTATGAGAAGGAAGTATATTTTCTGAGGAAGTACATCCTAAGGCTAAAAAATGAAAAATCCAAAACAATAATAGAAAGAAGGAGCATTGATTATGGCAAAAAAATCAGCTCCCTTCTTAAGTTCAAAGAAGAAAGGATAAGGTCATATGCAAGCCTATTGATGGAAAAAGACAGCAGGATATCCTCTTTAAAGCAGGATATAATGAATTTGAGCAGCATTGTTCTGGACTCCAAGAGCTATTATATATTAAAAAAGATCAGGAATCTGGGCTATCTTGAGCTTGAGAACAAGAAAATGACTCTGAAGATAGGTAAAGAGGATATCCTGCTTGTTGAAGATGCAAACATCGCAAGCAGGAGAACTATAGAAGAGATAAAAGGAAAGATAAATGTTATAGTATACCAAAAGCCCCTGAGCAGAAAGGCAGAAGATGAGCTTCATTTTACCTTAATAAGCGCGGATAAGCTGCCAATATACGACTTGGGCTCATTTGCTGTCGTGAGAAAGGAATTTCTGGACAGGGAGATTGACAAAAAGTCAGTTTTCAGAAAAATAATAATAGACTACAAAAAAGAAAAAGAGTCTATCTTAATGAGTCATAGCTGAGCGTGATGCTTTTGCCTGTATCAACATATCTGCATGCAACTTTGTTTCCCATTC
The DNA here is from genome assembly GCA_964454865.1 of uncultured Methanosarcinales archaeon. Classification (GTDB taxonomy): domain Archaea; phylum Nanobdellota; class Nanobdellia; order Woesearchaeales; family GW2011-AR4; genus JACOZO01. The sequence continues at coordinate 57,399 of CAYVTQ010000001.1, read as the reverse complement.
TGATGATTTTGAGCTTGCTGCCCCTGTAGGTTATTATATCACCTTTCCTAAATTTTGCCTGCCTGAAAAGCACGTTCACCCTGTACAGATCCTCCCCTGTCCTGCTCTTTGTGAAAAGCTTGGAGCTTATGACAAGCTCCCCTCTGAAATGCTCCTGCAGCTTCCTGCCCAAAGCCTTCAGGTACTGCTGAGAGGAAAAATATATATCGATGCCGTTTCTTACTTTCTCAATCTTTGCAATAAAAACATCCTGCCTTTTTGCAGCCTGCCTGCTGACAAAGTCAATGACCTCATTATCAACATTCCTGAGCTGCAGTATTCCCTGAAAATAGTCTTTATGCATATTAACTTACTACTCGGCTTTTGGCGAAGGGGAGGTTGCCATCAATTATGCGAGCATCTTCAAAAATTCCAGACAGCATGCTCGAACAAAGTTCGGCACCACATGGGTGGAAAAGGAAATTGCAATGGCAACCCTCGTTTTACTAGCCTTCGCCAAAAGCTGTTTAACATAAACAAAAGCTTTTTATTTAGACTATATAAATTTTGAGCATGGCTGGTGATTTTAAGAAGACTCTGAAAAAAATCTGGAAGTTTATATGGGAAGATGACAGCGTATGGAGCTGGCTTGTAAATGTAGTTCTTGCCTTTGTGCTTATCAAGTTCATAGTCTACCCGGGGCTGGGCTTTTTTCTCCAGACTACCCATCCTGTTGTCGCTGTCGTGTCTGAGAGCATGGAGCACAGCGCAAGCCCCGATTTCAGGAACAGGATGGTTTTATGCGGGAAGGAATTTGATGCGAAAAAAAGGATAGGTTATGATGACTATTGGGAAATGTGCGGAGACTGGTATGAGCAGATTGGCATAACCAAGGAGCAGTTCAGCAGATTTAGGTTCAAAAACGGATTTAATAAGGGAGATATCATGGTGCTGAAAGGCGCCAATCCGGCAGAAATTAAAGCTGGAAGTGTTATAGTCTTCAGAAGCACAAAGCCGGATCCCATCATTCACAGGGTAGTCCGGAAATGGCAGGATAATGGGGGGGATTATTTCTTTCACACAAAAGGCGACCATAACAAGGCTTCGATAAAAGACAGCACAATGGATGAAACGAGCATTAATGAAAGCCATGTCATAGGCAAGGCAGTATTGAGAATACCCTTATTAGGATACATAAAGATATGGTTTAATGAGCTGATTTGCTTCAATCCGATAAAGCATGGATTGTCAAATTTCTTTGCCATGTCTTGTTAATCCGAGGCAAATATGGAATTTTATTTGAATCAGTAGAAAATCTCGCTAACGCTCGGGCAGCATCAGGCTCGGCTGTATGTATTTAACAGGATAGCCGGCATGCTCGAAAAGCGACAGACTGTCTTGATTAGCTTTTCGGCCCAACTCCGTCGGCTTCCCGTATGGAGCATCCCCTCCGTCGGCTTTATGTATTGGCGGAAGAGCCCCGCAATGATGATGCCGCCTGCATCTTAACGTTGCCTTCCTCATGAAAACCTATTTATAGCCTTCCCAATTAGTATTGGCCATGGTCAGGATTTTAAGCGTGGTCGGAACGAGGCCGAACTTCATCAAAATAGCCCCGTTGATAGCGGAATTCAACAAGCATAAGGGGATTAACCATACTTTAGTCCATACAGGGCAGCATTATGACAAAGAAATGAGCGGCTCATTTTTTGATGATCTTGGGCTTCCGATGCCAGATATAAACCTTTCAGTCGGCTCCGGCACGTATGGCGAGCAAGTAGGTAATGCAATCATAAAATTGGAAGAGGTGATGAGCAGGATAAGCCCGGATTTAGTTGTCGTAGTGGGGGATGTCAATTCCACGTTTGCAGGGGCATTTGTCGCCAGGCAGCTTGGGATAAAAGTTGCCCATGTCGAAGCCGGGCTGAGATCCTTTGACTGGAAAATGCCTGAAGAGATCAACAGAATGCTGACTGACAGAATAAGTAATTTTCTTTTTACAACGGAAGAAAGCGCAAACTCCAACCTGCTTAACGAAGGAATCAATAAGGGCAAAATATTTTTTGTTGGCAATGTTATGGTAGACACTTTGCTGAGCCACAGGGAAAAATCTAAGGAATCGGCAATACTCAAAAAGCTGAATTTAAAAAAAAATGAGTATTGCGCCGTTACTTTGCACAGGCCCAGCAATGTAGACAGCAAGGAGAGTTTGGAGAGGATCATCTCGCTGCTGGAAAGTCTGCAGGAAAGAATTAAGATTGTATTCCCTGCTCATCCAAGGACAAAAAAGAATCTTCATGCCTTTAAACTCATCGGAAGGCTGGGCAAAATGAAAAATGTTGTTCTGGCAGAACCGCTGGGATATCTTGATTTTATGTGCCTTGTGAGCAACAGCAAATTTACACTGACAGATTCCGGCGGCTTGCAGGAAGAAACGACTATTTTGGGCGTTCCGTGCATAACCTTGAGGGACAGCACAGAAAGGCCGATTACATCAGGCAAGGGGACCAATTTGTTAGTAAGCACTGATAATACAAATGTACTGAAAAAGTCAGGGGAGATAATAGACGGGAAAATAAAGATCGGCAAATCTGCTCCTGAGCTATGGGACGGCAGGGCTGCCGAAAGAATTGTAAGCATAATCTTGAAAAATTTTGATAAATGAGGAATATCGAGCAAAATGAAATCTAAAGTAAGCGAAGCAGAGTGGAAGCGCAGAATCAAGCCGTTAATCCCGTTTGCTGCGCAGAAGCTCATTTATGGCCTTGTCAAGAAGTTAAGGCTGGCAAAAAATCTTCTGAAGAAAGAGATATCCAAAGAAGACTTGAAAAAATGCCTTTCCAATGCAGGCCTTGTCAGGGGAGACACTGTCATTGTGCATTCATCCCTCGGGAGGATAGGATTTATTAATGGCGGCGCAAGTTCCCTGATTGACGCTCTCCTGGAATCTCTGGGGAAAGAAGGGATTCTTGTTATGCCTGCTTTCTCAGCACCGGCTTATGATGCAAAAAGAGGAACATACATCTTTGATGTGAATTGCACCCCTGCTTATACTGGCACAATCCCTGAAACATTCAGATTGAGGGAAGGCGTGAAGAGAAGCTTGTCGCCTATGCATTCAGTAGCAGCTTATGGAAACAAGGCGGAATGGCTTGTGAAGGGGCATGAGGAATGTGACAACCCCTATTCGATGAAAGGGCCGTTTGGAAAGCTATACAAGCTGGATGCAAAAATATTCCTGATAGGCGTTGACCAGCTTGCTAACTCCTCAATACATATTGTAGAAGACAAATGCAAGTTTCCTATTGGAGTATTTACAAAAAAGATGAAGGCTGTTGTGACTGATGAAAAAGGCGGCAAAAAAATAATCTATTTTAGGAATCATCTGCCTCACCTGCATAAGATAAGAAATAACAATATCATTGAAAAGTATCTTTTAGAAGACGGTTCAATGAGAATATTCCAGTTCGGAGATACTGAGTTGAGGGCATTGAAAGCAAGGGATCTTGTCAGGGTCATGGAGAATCTTTTGAAGAAAGGAATAACAATATATGGGAAATTAAACCATTAGCAATCCGCGCTATATTCTAAAAAATCGGTATCTTAATCTGCCGATTGCCGGGAAACATTTTTAAATTAACTGCAGTTGCTAAAATCCATGAAGATAGGGATACTTGGAGGGGGGCTGGCAGGCATATCTGCAGCATATTTTCTGGGAGACTCCGAGTATGAAATTCTTGAAGAATTCAGCAGGATAGGGGGGCATTGCAAAACAAAGAAAAAGAACGGCTTCAGCTATGATATGGGCGGCCATATAATCTTCTCCAAAGACAAGGATATACTGAGATTCATGCTAAAAAAACAGCAGGGTAATATAAAAAGCCATTATAGAAACAACAAGATATGGTTCAAAAAAAATTTCATAAAATATCCTTTTGAGAATGGGCTTAATGAGCTTGACAAAGGAGATCTTTTTGAATGCCTCTTGCATTTCTTTAATAATGATTCTCCTCCTCCAAGAGCTAATTTTAAAGAGTGGATATACTACACATTCGGAAAAGGAATAGCGGAAAAATACCTCATACCCTACAACAAAAAGATATGGAAGATGGATCCTTCGGAGCTTGGGCTGGACTGGGTTGAAGGCAGGGTGCCAAAGCCTCCTGCCGAGGATATAATAAAATCTGCAATTGGAATATCCACTGAAGGATATACCCATCAGCTTAATTTCTGGTATCCTGAAAGAGGAGGCATTGAGAGCCTTGTCTTGGCGCTGGGGAAAGATGTAAAAAATGTCGTTCTGAATTACAAGGTCAAAAAAATCATAAAAAGCAGGGACGGGTGGGTAGTTTCAGACGGCAAAAGCGAGAAGAAGTACGACCAAATTATTTCCACAATGCCCCTGCCGGAATTGCTGGGCTGCCTTGCCGGCGCGCCTCAGAAGATTGCCGATGCAATTCATTCTTTGAGGTATAATGGAGTTATTGTAGTAATGATAGGGCTAAACAAGATAAAATTTACGGATAAATTTGGCATATACATTCCATCTGAAAATACGCTTTATCATAGGCTATGCTTTTATACATTCTTGAATGCCGATCATGCTCCCCCGGGCAAGCACACAATAACTGCGGAATTTACTTATTATCCCGGAGACAGGATATCCGGAATGCCTAATGAAGAATTGATACACCATGTAATCGATACAATGGAGCAGGAAGGATTTATTGATTCAAAGGAGGTCTGTGAAACTGATTTGGTCAATGCGAGATACGGGTATGTCGTCAATACTATTGGCTATCTTGACAAGCTCAGGATGATAAGGGAATATTTTGATTCAATCGGAATACACCTGTGCGGAAGATTTGCGGAATTTGAATATCTCAATACCGATGCTGTGATAAGGCACGCATTTGAGCTTGCAAAGAAAATAAAGGGGCATGGTGTTAAATTGGAATAGGCCGCCCATAATCATTGTTGGGGGTTGTGCCGGTCTAAAGATGCTTTAAAAAGGGACGGAATATATGATTGAGGGTATTGACTTGGCTAGGCGTAATAACCTTTAAATAATTTCCAAAAAACCAACCACCAATGGCGATTAAAAAAAAGATAAAATTGTCAATACTCATGCCTGTTTATGAGAACGAAAAGATTGAAGAACTAATTAGTGAGATTAATAATAAAATAATCCAAAAATTCAGGAAGTTGGGGCTGGGTGAGGCTGAAGTTATCATTGCGGAAGACGGCAGCAGGGACAATACCAGGGAGATTCTCAGGAGCATACAAAAGAAGTACGATCTCGATTTAAACCTTTGCGAGCATAGGAGGGGGTACATACAAGCCGTTAAGGAAATATATATGCAGGCAAAAGGAGAATATATATTTTTTACTGATTCTGACGGGGAGCATAAGCCGTCAGATTTCTGGTTATTATGGGACAAGATTATAAATAACAGTCTAGACTTAGTGGTGGGCTACAAAATCAACAGGAAGCCTTACTACAGGGTTTTTGTTTCAAGAATAAATAATATGCTGATGGGAGTGCTGTTTAATGTATGGCTGAGGGACTCTAATTGCGGTTTTAGGATAATTAAGAATGAAGCGGTAAAAAAAATTATACCGCTGACAGGCAGTTTGACTGTGGCTTATAATGCTGAAACGTTCATATATGCAAAAAAGATGGGATACAGGTATGGCCAGGTGCCGGTTAACCATACTTACAAAAAAAGTGTCGCTCTCCCCATAGAAAAAATACCCTTCAAGCTGTGCAGGGCTTTTTTTGAGATTTTCAGCTTGAAGCTAAGGGCAATTTAAAATGAAATACTTCATAACGGGCGGCGCGGGATTTATCGGCAGCAATCTGGCTGATTTTCTGATAAGTCAAAAGCACAGCGTTACTGTTTATGATAATTTCAGCAGCGGCAGGGAAGATTTTATAAGCCATCACTCTAAAAATCCTCTATTCAGGTGCATAAATGGAGACTTGCTTGACAAGGAGAGCCTTGTCAAATCCATGAAGAATCATGATATGGTTTTCCACTTGGCAGCCAATGCAGATATAGCAAAGAGCATGGTGGAAACGGACTTGGATTTGCGCCTTGGCATAATATCCACTTATAATGCGGTTGAATCAATGAGGATAAACGGCATAAAAAAGATCGTTTTTTCCTCCGGGAGCGGAATTTACGGGGATGCTGGATTGGTGGAGACTCCTGAAGATTTTGGGCCATTGCTGCCAATTTCAATGTATGGGGCAAGCAAGCTTGGCAGTGAGGGAATAATAAGCGCATTTTGCCATATGTTTGACATGCAGTCCTGGATATTCCGCTTTGCAAATGTGGTGGGGCAGAGGCAGACTCATGGGGTGGCGTATGATTTTATCAGGAAGCTGGGAACAAGCCCCAAGAGGCTGGAGATTCTTGGGGACGGAAACCAGAGCAAGTCTTATATCCATATAAGTGATGTAATAGAAGGGATATTTTTTGCTATCAATAACTCCAATGAAACAGTAAACATTTTTAATATAGCAACGGAGGACTATATAACTGTTAATGACATTGCAAAAATTGTTGCCAATGAGATGAGCCTGAAAAATGTCAGGTTTGAGCATTCTGGTGGGAAAAGGGGATGGAAAGGGGATGTTCCTGTTGTAAGGTTTGATCTTGCAAAAATGCATAAGCTTGGATGGAAGGCAAAAAATAGCTCTCGTGAAGCTATTGTAAAATCTGTAAAAGCTCTATTGGAAGAGATGAGTTGAGTGCATGTTAAATTGCCAAAAGCGGAATGAATATGAAGGGAAAAAATAAGAGGGTGATGAAAGAGTACTATGATGAGCTATTTAGCTCGGACATTCCTTTCAGGGAAAAATGGGAAGGCAGGATAGGAATGTATTACAGAGTTCCAAAAGAAGTGAACTATCTAATAGATTTTCTTAAAGGCAAAAACCTAAAAAAAATGTCTATACTTGAAATCGGAGCAGGCGATGGGGTAAGCTCGAGCATGATAATAAAAGCATTAAATCCAAAGAGGTATGTTGCTACTGAATTATCCCCGGAAGGCGTCAAAAAAATCAAAGCCAAGGGCGTTGAAGCCATGCAGATGGATGCCACCTCTCTCGATTTTAAGGAGGATTCATTTGATATGGTTTGCTGCTTCAATACTATGCACCATGTTGATAATCCGGGAAAAATGGCGCAGGAAATGCTTAGAGTGACGGGAAAGTACTTTCTCTTATGCGAAGCGAATGGCTTAAGCCTGCCAAGAAAATTACTGGAATTGACCCCGAGGAACAGGAAGGCAAATGAAAACTCTTATTCCCCTTCGGCATATAAATGTTTTTTTGAAAGTAAAAGATTAAAATGGATAAAGATAAGGCCATTTTGCTTTGCATTTGCGTTTACTCCGAGACCTTTGATTGGAATTGCAGTTTTTCTGAGCGAGTTGTTTGAAAAAATCCCCATTTTCAGGTGGCAGGGATCCAGCATATTGATTTATGGTGAGAAAAAGTAGGCGTTATATTTTAACAGCATCCTCAAGAAACTGCCTTACTGTTTCTTTGCTATAAGGGTGCACAATCATCCCTTCAATCAAGTCCGGAACAGCAGTCACTATATGGGCTCCTGCCCCCAGCCATTCCACGATGTTCAGGACTTCCCTTGTAGAACCGCAGATTATTTTTGACCTCAATTGGAAATCGTCCAGAAGCTTGCGCAGCTTTTTTATCTCTTCGATTGAATTATAGCCCATATTGTTGACTCTGCCGCAGAACAGGGACACATAGGTTGCGCCTGCCATAGCCGCCAAAAAGCATTGCTGGGCGCTCATCATTGCAGTGACATTCACCCTTATGTCATGTTTTGTCTCCAACTCATGCACAGCCCTTAAATTGTGAAGCTCCCCATTTGGCCCGTGAATGGTTATTTTGACGTTGATATTCTTCGCCCACTTGGAAAACTCAATGGCCTGCTTAATCATGCCTTCGTATTCATTATTTGTAACTTCGACAGACAAGGGCAGAGGTGAAATAAGATTTGCAATCTCTACAGCCATTTTTTTAATGCCATTTAAGCCGCCGCTCACTCCAGACTTCAGCATTATGGTGGGATTAGTAGTAACTCCCCTTATTATGCCCATGCTCATATATTTCTTAACAACTTCAACATTTCCCGTATCCAAAAAAATTGCCATTTTGACGCACCTTTTGCCCAGTTTTAATCGGTAAAACTGCTTATCATTTCTTTAAGCCTGAAGATTATTAAATGCTGTATGTCGCAATGAAACCCCTCCACCAAAGGCGTCGAGTCTTTTGGGACAATTATGCACGCATCGCATATCTCTTTGAATGCCCCTCCGTCAAAGCCCGCCAATCCGATGCATTTTCCTCCCTTGTACTTGGCATACTCCATCGCCAGCGTCAAATTTTGCGACCATGCGCCGGAATTTCCCTTCCCTTTTCCGCCATGCACGCTCAACCCCACAACAACATCGCCGGGCATTATGAAATTCTCAATCTGCTCCTTGAATACAGACTCCCACCCATCATCATTTATCCATGCAGTTATCAGGGACGGATTGTCAACAAGAGAGTGGGCCTTAAACCTCTTTTTCGGCTTTACAATAGTGGTCTTTGAAAGGTCAGCTGCGAAATGCGATGCAGTTCCTGCGCTTCCGCCGCACCCTATAAAATACACATTTTGATCGTTCTTCCACGCTTCAAATAATATGTCTATCGCTTTTGAGATCTCTTCTTTGTTTATATGCTCGGTAATTTCCCTGATATCCTTAAAGTAAGTTGTTATATACTCAATATGCCCCATAAAACCTCCAATTAAAAATGCAGTCCGTCATACACTATCCTTGTCCCGTCAAAATCAAACTTAAAATTAATTTTGATCAGCCCTTCATTTTCCATGGCCTTGGCTATTTTATCATGGCTTTTGTCGGCATAAACCATAAGAAAGCCCCCTCCGCCGGCCCCCACAATCTTTCCCCCGATAGCGCCATTATCAAGGGCAGCATTATACCACTTGTCTATTTGCGAATTGGACATCTTGTCGGATATTTTCCGCTTGAGCTCCCAATGAATGTTCATCCATTCGCCAAATCTTTTTAGGTCCCCTGACTCTATGCATTTCAGGCTTTCCATCCCTATTTTTTTAATCTCATGATAATGCTCAAAAATTGCATTTTTAGAGGAATCCTCGCCTTTTTCCGCCATTTTTTTCTGATTGCTCAATAGGGCATTGGCGTCTCTTCGGAATCCGGTATAAAACATCATCAGGTTCTTTTCCAATTCCTTGAGATTTTCATAAGTTATGTTTACAGGGGATATATTTACCCTCCCCCTGGTGTTTATTTTAAGATGGTTCAGATTGCCGAATGCCGCTGCATATTGATCCTGTTTGCCGCAGGATTCATTCAGTATTTCCATCATAATATGCGATGCGTCTTCAGCTAATTTGTATTTTGAAACAATCTCCCCTTTATAGTAATACAGGGCATTCAATAATCCCACAAGAAAAACTGAAGACGAGCCCAAGCCTGTCCCTGCTTCAACCTCCCCTACGGAGTGGATTTCTATCGAATTGTTTATATCTACAAACCTCAATGCCTCCCTTATCAGGGGATGGTTTATTTCATCAATAGAATTTGCTATCTCAGTTTTAGAATAATTGATCTTTATTGATTTTTCGACTCTTTTACTGACCGTGATGTACACATACTTGTTTATAGCTGCTGTAATGAGGGACGAGCCGAATTTGGAGCAGTAAAAAGGCAGATCAGTGCCGCCTCCTCCTAAAGATATCCTAAGAGGAGTCCTTGTAATTATCATCTTATTTTCCCCGTGGTTATGTGTTTAGAATCTTTATATAAATGTTTCGTAGAAAGATTTAAATAGTGTAAATTTGTTATAGCCCTAACCCAATAATATTCTTCTTGCAGCCTCTTCCAAGGATTTTACTATGTGTGTAGGCTTAACTCCCTCGTCTTCAATAAGGTTTAGCAAATCTACAGTTATCTTTCTTGCAACCAAAAAAGTCTCCCTGCATTTTTTGCCTGCTGCTATATCTGCCAGGTTGTCCCCCACAATAAATGACCTGCTCAAGTCTATATTAAGATCTTTGGCAGCCTGCTTTAGCATGCCGTCTTTTGGCTTCCTGCAGCTGCATTTTTTGAATTTGGGGTGATGCGGGCAGTTATATACAGCATCGACGCCGATTTCATTTTTCATAAATTCATCTATTTTCCTGACTTCTTGCTCGCTTAGATATCCAAAAGCAATCCCAGGCTGATTCGAAACTACAACTATTTTGTATCCTTTGCCTTTTAAGGATCGGATGTTTTTTTTTACATTAGGCAGGACTTTGAACTCCTGCATACTCGTAGCGCTATAGATTCCCTTATCATCATGATAGCAAACATGGTTTATTACCCCGTCCCTATCTAAAAAAACCGCTTTGTTTCCATCCATCTTCTATCCCGCCGCCCTTTAATTTTTTATCGAATTCCCCGAATTTTTCCACCCTTCCAATTTCTGCAAATAGCTTATGGCTGACATAACCATAAACCTTTCTGTTTTTTTCAATCAATTTCGGTATCAGTTGCCCGCCGAAGTCATATTTCGCTTTGGGCGGCACCTCCTGCAGGATTTCCGGCTCTATAAAATAAATGCCGTTATTTATGTATTTTTTCCCTTTTATGCCCGATTTCAACTCATCATTCCCGGGCTTTTCAAAAAAAGCCTTGATCCTGTTATCATCATCCATCACAATCACGCTGCTGCTGGCATAATCCTTTGGCAGCTCCCTTAGGACGACAGTGAAATCGCTGTTTTTTTGCCTGTGGAAATCAAGGACTTCATCAAAATCCTCATTAGTGAGGCTGTCCCCATAGTAAACAATGAAAGTGTTGTTTAAGCGGCTTTTTGCTAATCTGACTGATCCGGCAGTGCCTAATAATGCGCCATTCTCTTCAGAATATATTATATCCACTCCAAACCGGCTCCCGTCTTTGAAGTACTCCTTAATTTTAGCCCCCAGATGGCCAATGCAAAAAACAAACTTTGTATAGCCGTTACTCCTAAAAAATTCTATTTGATGGAGAATTATTGGCTTTCCATTCAGATTTACAAGGCATTTTGGGACATCCCTGCTCAGGGACTCCATTCGTGTGCCAAGCCCGCCCGCTACAATTATCACTTCCGGCTTTGAATCTTTGGTTGGCATTTTGATTTTAATTAGGGTACAGCCTAAATTGATTTTTTATAAAGGTTTTTGTTACCTATTAAGGCTTTGTGTAAAAACTCGCTTTGCTCGGGTTTTGGCATCAGTTCGCATTTTGATGTGTAGCGATAAAGCAAAAATACTCGAAAATCAACAGACAATCCTGATTGGATTTTCGGTAACTACTCCGTAGTTTCCCATTGCGTAGCAAACAAGTTTGCTACGTCAGGAGGAACAACGATTCCTCCGCTGCAATTTCCTTTTCCACCCATGCGGTGCCGAACTTTGTTCGAGCATGCCTGCTTGAATCTTTGAAGATGCCCGCAAATGAAGATGCCAAACCTGCTTTTTACACAAAGCTACCTATTAAGAAACATATATAAAGTGTATTTTGTTCCTACGAGCCAATGAATATTGTAATAACAATACCTGCCTACAACGAGGAAAAAAGCATAGCACATCTAATAGCAGATATCAAGAAAGCCATGAATTCTACCGAGTATAAGTCCTCGTACCAGATTCTCGTTGTCGATGACGGGAGCAGGGACAAAACAGCGGATGCGGCTTCAAGGCACGGAGCAAGGGCTTACCGGCATCCAAAAAATTATGGCCTGGCTGAGACATTCAAGACAGAAATAGAAAAATCCCTTGAATTAGGCGCTGATGTTGTTGTCCACATAGATGCTGACCGCCAGTATCTTCCTGAGGAGATCCCAAAGCTTCTTGAACAAATAAAAAAAGGCTACGACTTGGTGCTCGGAAGCAGGTTCATGGGGAAAATAGAGCATATGCCGTGGATAAAAAGGATGGGGAACAGGGCATTTTCACAAGTGATAACAAATATTACAGGGATACATATTTCGGACGCGCAGACAGGCTTCCGCGCATTCACTTCTGAAGCTGCAAGAAAGATAAAAATCATTTCCGGATATACCTATACCCAGGAGCAGATAATAAAGGCAGTAAGAGAAAAATTCAGGATAAAAGAAGTGCCGGTTTATTTTGCCAGGAGAAATGACAAGAGCAGGCTTGTGAAAAACCCTTTCAGCTATGCCATCAGGGCATGGATAAACCTGATAAGGATATACAGGGATTATGAGCCTTTGAAATTTTTTGGCATTGCTGCATGCGCCCTTTTGCTTGTCGGCTTCCTGCTTGGCGCCTATCTTGTATATTTCCAGATTTTTGGCGGGGGAGTGTTCAGGCATCTCGGGCTAATGATGCTTGATATACTTGTATTAAGCATCGGCCTTCAGATAATGATTTTTGGGTTTATAGCGGATATGCTGAAAAAGTGACTATGAAAGCGGAATTTTTCATAATAAGGGAAAAAATATCGCGGATAATAAGAAGAAATTTCAGAAATGTTAATGGGACAATTCTTGACATAGGATGCGGAAATGATCCTCAATACCACAAACTTATTGGCGGCAGGATAATCGGCCTTGACAAATCCGGGACAGAAAGGGCTGATGTTGAATGGGATGCAAACAAAGGGCTGCCCTTCGCCAAAAGCCATTTTGATGCTGTGATAAGCATAAATTCGCTTTACTATCTGGATGATCCCCGCAAAGTATTGGAAGAGGCTGCAAGAGTGCTGAAAAAGGGCGGCACGCTTTTTATTCTTGCCCCTTTCATTTACCCCCTCCATGACGCGCCTTATGACAAGTACAGGTTCACCGAATATGGATTGAAAGAGATAGTCGGAAAGGATTTCATAGTCAAAGAATCAGGAACTGTCGGGGGAATTTTTAATGTGCCTGCAGTGGTCATCCATTCCGCCATTAAGGGAGCAAGATTTATGCTTCCAAAATCTTTGGGCATTTTATCTCCTGTCTTAAAGCTCGGATTGTATCCCTTTTATTTTCTGGCGCAGTCCCTGAGCTTGCTTGATGTTTTTGACAATACAGGCAGATGGGCTACATACTGCTATGTATCCTGCCGCAGGAAATGAGCTGCATCATCAAGAGGCACGAATCTGACATCAGCGCGCTTTGATGCATGCTTTATGAAATCCTCCATGGTCACTATAACTTTGGTTTTTCTCCCGTCAATATATGTAGACTCGGGGCTGTGTGATATGACTACAAACACAAAAGGCTTTTTGCTCCTGTCGGAGTTCTTGTAATAATAGTCAAAGGAGCCTTTTAACAGCTCAAGATTAACAGGGTCTGCGCGCAGCGTCAGCCCTAAAAGGCTGAAAGTCGCTATGGGCAGCTCCAATACGCCTGAATCGGGTTTCTTTACGTCTTTATAGTTGCCTGTGGAGAGAAGCCATGGGTAATGGCTGTCCACATTCGCCCAGTCATAATCCATTCCGTCTCCGATATGCCCTTTTATTCCCGGAGTGGCCGAAGAATCCACTTCAAAGCCAAGCTGGTGCAGCGCTTCAACAGCTCCGGAGTCAAGCCCCCAATTGCCCCATCTAAAGCTCACAACTTTCCTGAGGTTCCTGATATTTTTAATCAGCATCTTCCTTGCTTCCATTATCATTTGCTTTTTTGTTTCTGTATCATAATAAATCGCGCTTGTCCGGCTGAATTTTTTCCCGATAGCCTTCTGCAGCGCAAAGTCGCTGTCGGGGTGCATGTGAAGTCCCATCTCGTGCCCCTCTGAAACAGCCTCGTTAAGCGCTGAGGCTATTTTTTCATGGTCGCTTCCATTTGAATCAAAGCATTGGGTGGACACAAAAAATGTGGATTTCACGCCGTATTTTCTGAACAGGTCCTTCCAGTTTTTAATGCCTTTATAGAACCCCATGAAAGCTCTCGGATTTTCATTCTGCCATACTCTTCTTTCGTCCGCATCCACATAGCCGGATTCCGTGTCAATCGTTATAGAAACTATAAACGGCTTTTTGGCACTAGCTTGCTTGAATAGCCCCATTCCCTTGGCATGAATTAAATGCGAAAAAATGCGCAAAATAACTCTTCCATACGGAGTGGATAAAATCCTGTAGGCAAAAAGCCTCATTCTGAGCGGCAGGTTCATTTGACACCCCCATATAATTTTTGAAATTTCCTCGCTACAGAAACCCACGTATAATTCTCTCTCACAAATTTAAAAGCGTTGGCCGTGCATTTAGCGCGCAATTTCCTGTCAGCCAGCAATTTTGTTATGCATCTGGCAAGATCCTCAGGATCCTTCTGCCTTGCAAGAATTCCGTTATGCCCGTCCTTGATGATATATTTTATTCCCCCTGTGCTTGTCCCTATAACCGGAACTTTGGCAGCCATCGCCTCCAGAATGGACAACCCCAGCCCTTCTGTTCCCATTTTTGATTCTACAGAAGGCAATACAAATAAGTCTGCAGCAATATAATGATTTATAACCTCGCCATGCGGCAGGCCTCCAAGAAACTCCACGCTGCCCGATATCTTCAGCGATTTGGCGAGATCTTTCATTTCCTCCATATAATCTCCCTCTCCTATGACAACAAGCCTTGCTTTTGGATGGCTAAGCTTAACTATGCTCATGGCAGCTATCAAATATTTTATCCCTTTCTGCTCATTCAGCCTTCCGACAAAAAGCACGGTAAAACCCTTCTTTTTCTTACGCTTTTTTGATGAAAATTCCCGGACATCAACTCCCATAGGTATAGTCAAAATCTTTTTTCCGGCATCGGGAAACCTTTTCATGATTTCCTTTTCAGTCGCTTTGCTGTTTACGGTGCAAATGTCGCAGTTTTTCAGCACGAAATGCTGAAGGCTCTTAAGTAGGGGGTTGGTTATGGGGAATAGGTCGCTGCCATGCACCGTCGCTATAAAGGGTATTCCGAGCATTTTCTTAAGAACGGCTGCAGCAAGCCCCTGGGGAATGATCCAGTGGGCATGGATAAGTTCCGGCTTAAAATGCCTTGCGGCATTTCCTGCGGCAATGAGACCGGTGATTAGAAAAAAAGGAGCCTGCAATTTTGCAAGCCAGCTGCTCTTCATATTCGGAATGATTCCTGCCCCATAAGCGAGCTTCTGCAGCCTCTCCGGCACGAAATACCTGAATCTTATTATGGTTAACTGCCCCATCCTTTGGGTGTGCTCAGCGCCATGATGATGAGGCGCCAAAACCAGGATATTATTCCCGTATTCCGCAAGCCTTCTGCTAAGCTCATAGACAAAAACTGATGTTGAATCCTTAGCCCATCTTGGAAATGTGGATGTCAGGACAAGAACTTTTCTTCCCATTTTTAGGACAATATTATCTGGTCTTTTACTTTACCTATCACTCTTGCAGGATTCCGAAAAACAATTGAATTCACTCTTGCACTGATATGTTGTAACCTTATTACTGCCTTTCTCATGTTCGGCGATAATTTTATATATCTTATAAAGGTTTTGCAGGCAAAATGCCACAACTATTCAGCAATCCATGGAAAGATGATTCCACTTTTTCAAGCAAAATGAAGACTGCAGTGAGAAGGCGGTTTTACAAGTGGCTTCTGAATAAGTACTGCGGGGGCTGTGAAACTGTCCTTGATGTTGCCTGCGGTCCCGGCCACTTTATGAAAACTGCCCAGAAGATGGGCTTTAAGGCTTTTGGGATAGAGCTTGACGAGAGATATAAGGCGAAGAATGTCATAATAAAGGATTTATGGGATTTTAACGGCAAGTATGATGTTGTTTTCAACAGCATGATAATTGAGCATATGGAAGACCAGGAAAAATTTGTGAAAAAGCTTGCATCGTTATCAAGCAATATTGTTATAACCATAAGCACTTACCTCTCAAGAAGGTTTTACAACGTCCCGGACCATAAAAAGCCGGCGACAAAAGTAAGCGTGAGATGGCTCTTCAGGAGATGCGGATTTAGGAATTTGCTGTCCATTCACATACCATTCTATAGAGCAGTCGTTGTGGTTTCAAAAAAAGTCACAGACAGAGATAATGATTCAGAATCAAGGAAAATAAGGGAAGGGTTTTGGTAAGGCTGGGCTAGAGAATGATTTATTTGTCCGGCAGTTCATCTCCAACTTTCATATAATTGAGGTAGTCATTGGAGAGTGTCATGTTTTTGCCTTCCCAGTCTACCTTGTATACATAAACATTTGTTCCGGTATATCCCCTCTCATTGCTAAATTGTTTAAAATATTTTAAGCCGTACCCATTCATATAGAACATTCTCGTAAACATGCTGCCTGCCAATTCTGGGCTGGATAATACGACCTCAAACTCATTTTGGCTTTTCGGCACTAAGGTAAATCCAAGACCGACAGTATTGCTTCCAAACTCCTTGATATTGATTCCTTTTTCTGAAGGATAAGCAAACAGCTTAGGCCTTACAATTCCCTGCTGCCCCAATGCAAATGCATCCATATTGGTGAGATTTATCTGGAAGCTGTTATCGCATTGAAGCAAAGATTCGTTCAAAGACTTTCTGCTGCACTTGATTGTGCCGCCATAGCCTGGCCATGGCGCTATCCATGCATTGGCATCGCTAGGGGTGCTGAGGGACTGAATCTCAAAGTATATGCTTTCTGCTCTCTCTCTGGTATAGTTGAATTTATCCTGCATATATTGTACTGCATCATCAATCGCCTTATCTTTTGTATTGAACCATATATCCGCCCTTTCAAAATTCCAGCTTCCAAAGTGGCCCCAGACGCCGCTTTTGCCTATCATATCATCTGAAGCTATGGCAAAAGCTTCCGGCGGAGTGCAATGGCTGCTCTTCAGGATTTCTTCAGCCTTATCTTCAGAGACCCCTATTCTTATTAGCTCCCTTCTTGCGCTCTCTTTATCCATTAAAATTATTCTCCTGACAGTGTTTATTGAGGAGTGGATGTCCTGGCCTTTTTCCTTAAGCAGGGTCCAATAGGCGTTATTTTGGCCGCAGTCAATCATTCTTAAAATTCCTATAGCTTCTGCCTCATCGCTAGTCATAAAAAGCCTTCCTACCCAATGGGCATCGGGCTTTTCCTGGGTGGTTCCATCAAAAGTTACAGGCCTGTCAGCTAATGCCTTAAAGTGGTGCCCGAAATCCCACCATGAGGTTATTATTGCATTAGGATTGGAGTTTTCCTTAATTTTTATCAGGGAGTTGTACCATGCATCATTTATTAATGGAATATCCCCGCCCGCGGCATCTATAGAGGCATTAATGGCGCTTATATAGGGCAATGTAAAGACTACAATGAGCACAGTGCCGGAAATCCCTCTGTGTATGTGCAATTCCTTATTCAGCCATTTGGAAAAATACAGGTATGCAAACCCCAAAGCCGAGCCGAAAGCAATGCTGAATGCAGGCGATATTAGGATTGTGAACCTTATGCCTTTTAATGAAGCATAAACAGAAGCGGCAATCCACACGCTCAACAAAACAAAATATTTGATATCTGTTTTGCCGTCGTGATTTTTCTTGAGCAAAGTGAGCAGAACGCCCAGCAGCCCTACATACCACAAGAATCTCCCGCCAATAGAATTAATGACCTGATTATAAGAGCCCTCGTTAAGCTCAGCCACTGTCGTCAGCACATTTGGCCAAAGGCTTCCAAACCTTACAGGCTCCTTTATAGTTATGAAAGAGAAAGGAAGAAGCGAGCTCCTGAATGCATTGAAATTATTGAATAAAGTCACAAAAGCCCCGACTGAAACAAAAAACACTGCTGCAAGTAAAACCATATTTTTAATTTGGCTATTGCTGATAATTTTGCTGAAATTGATTCTCCCTTCTTTCCTGATTTCTTGAATTGCATGATATAATATGTTGACTCCGGCCACGCCAAAAATAAATTCAGTTATGAAAAACCATCCGGACCATGTTATGCTGAAGACTCCGGCCAGAAATCCTGCAGCAACAGCCAAGGCTATGCCCGTAAGCTTATTTTTGCTCTCAAAAAACTCGAGCGTCAGCCATGCTATCAGCAAAGAAAATAGGACAATCCATGCATCAGAATCTGCATGGCCGAACAATGTCCTTCCCATGAAAGAAGAGTTTACAGCCATCATAAGCGCAGAAAAAAATCCGCCCACATTGCCGCATACCTTTCTTCCTATCAAAAAAGCCAGCAAAACAGCCAAAGCAGACACTAGGACAGGATAATACATCGTAGAGCTCATTAGAGTGATGCCTGAATTGAAAATATGCAGCGCTTTGTAGAGATAAGCAAGGAAGTAAGAATGAAACATGTCTGCCTGTATAGGCCTGCCTAAAGGAGCCTCCTGATGATTATCCCACTGCACGCCATCTCTTACCTCATCTCCCGGATATCCCTTTTCAATAATATTTTTTGCATACCTGTACCAGTAGTAGGGATCTATATCCGGCATATAGATTTTGCCGCTTTCATCCTGAAAAAAAGATTTTAAATAGCTTGATGTCCCAGCCATCTGCTGTTCAACCTGCGCTTTGTTCTGGACCAAAAATTTTTGAAGCTCCGATTCCAATATTGTGTTTTTATTGGCTTGCGGAAGATTGGGATACTGGGCATCTATTTGTGACTGTATCTGGGACCTTGCTGAATTAATCACAGTATTGGCTGCCCACTGGTCAATTATCGGCAGATTCGCAGACTGCATCCTAATATAAATTGACAGCACAATGGGTATAATCACTGCAAATAGCCATGCATATTTCTTAAAAAAAGGGATTATGCTCTTGATATCAATTACAGTTTCGTCCCTCTGCTCTTTCCCTTTATCAGCCGTAAATGCCTCGCTGACTTTTTTCTTAAAACCCGAAAAATTGAGGATGACTTCATCTTCATTTTGCCTATTTTCAGCGGCATGGAGTTTTTCGCCTTCCCTTTCATCCGATTTGAAGAATTTCCTGATTTTGCTGAAATCCAGATTGATATAATCCGCATCTTTTTTCTTTGAAGTCTCCGCATTAGAATTTGCGTCTTTTGAGCCAGATTCGCTTTGAGCGGGATTTGCCCCCTTCTTATCTTCCGGCTCAGCAGAAAGTTTCGCATGACTCTTTAATGAACCCCACATCTTGCCAAAGTCTATAGTTATATCATCATCCTTTTTATCTTCCATCAGTTCTGGGGTAATTAACCTGTTTTAAAAAGCTTTTGAATGATGCGGATTCATCCAAAAAATGGGTTGGCAGCATTACCGCCTCAGGCGGTGCCGAAAAGCTAATCAAGGCTGTCTGTTGCTTTTCGAGCAAGTCGAGCCCATTTATCAAGCACTTAAACAGAGTTGAAGGGGACGCTCCATACGGGACATCAACGATACTGCATCATATACTGTGCTGGGCTCGAAGCTGCCAACCTGAGCGCCGATTTGGCAAGATTCAAAATCTTGCCTCGCTTGTTTTGCGAATTTTGGATGAAGCCGAATGACGCTTACCTCTCAAAATCATGGCGCATAATAGACAATGGCATTCTCGCGATCTTCTTTTTTCAAGTCTTTCAGCACTATCCATTTTTTAGGTGGGTCACTGACTTCTGCCGGAAATTGGATATTTGCATTCGATTCCATCAGCCCTCCTATCATTGCCTTATTTATTATGATATAAGAATCTCCGGCCACCTTGAGATTTTCTGGAAATGCCCTCACACCAGTATTCTTATATCCGGAAAGGTACTCCAGCACCTGTTTTGACCTTTCATCTGTATAAACAGCCTTCTTTGAATCCTTGAGGTAGGGGTATATAAGTTTCAGATTGTCAGAAGCATCATTGTTGTTTAGATTTGTAAAGGCGGACATGACAGAGCTGATGAGCAGAACAGCCATGCCCAAAGGAAATATCATTCTTAAAATTGCCCTGTTTTTTTCAGAAAAGAAAAAAGCCAGCAATAAAATTCCAGGCATCGTTATTACTGAAAGGTATCTTGGTTCAGCCTTAAATGGGATATACATGGAAAAGCTTGAAGAGCCGAAGCTCAGATACAAAAGTAAGGGGATGAACCATAACAGCAATATGTAAGTTTCTTTTCTCCTGACTTTTAAGAAATAGATTATAGCGGCAAATATAAAGGCATAAAAAAAAGAGATGATGCTATTTGTTAATATGACATAAGGGTAATGGAACAGCCCCTGCGGGAATGAAAGCCTCCCAAAATAGTTATGGGCTATTGAAGCCTTGATAAGATAGTCCTGCGTTGCGGTAAATCTAAACAAAGGGTTGCCGGTAAGGCTGTAAAATGCTAAAATCTCGCCGGTAAATATCAAAATAAAGCCTGCTGCAGCAAGCAGATGCTCTTTTTTGATCCTTCTTGTATATATAGCATACATCAGAAAGAACAGCACAATAAGAACTGCGCTTTCCCTTATCAGATAGCCTATCCCGATTAAAGCCCCCGAAAGAAAATAATACGGCTTCGGCTTGGATTTCTTTTCGGAATACAGGAATACATAAGCCCC
This sequence comes from uncultured Methanosarcinales archaeon, assembly GCA_964454865.1. GTDB lineage: Archaea > Nanobdellota > Nanobdellia > Woesearchaeales > GW2011-AR4 > JACOZO01. The sequence goes on along the minus strand of CAYVTQ010000001.1, from coordinate 36,893 downwards.
TAATGCCATGAAGAAAGAGGAGGGCAGGTCAGCCAGCAATTCAGTGGAATGCACAACCTCTAAAGGAAATATCGCCAATAAAAAAGCTGCAATCAGCCCGATTTTTTTGCTGCCCAGCAGATTTCCGAAAAGATATGCCAGAATAATGTTTCCCATTGCAGCAATAAGCACAAATAGCACTGATGAGAAGTCATTAACTCCAAAAAGATGGTAGGAAAGGGCTGTAGGGTAAAGAAGACCGAGCCTTGCAGATAAAGTGAGCGTGCTCCCGGGATCAATGCCCTTCTGGATATTATAGGCATATTTGCTGTAAGCAAGGTCGTCTGAAGTTCCGACGCCTGAAAAGAAGATTAGCCGAAATGCCAGCCCGAATATAACAATAAGAAAGAGAATTGGCCCTGCATTTTTTTTAGTGTTTAAGCTGGCATTCCTTATAAATTTTTTTTGGATCATTATCAAAGCATCCGCCTGATTATTATTTTGAATATCCTATTTTATTAAAAGCTTTTCGAAAAAGAAATCAGTAAGTTATTTAAATTATCCTCAATATCGAGGAAGAGAAGATGGGGGTCAGCGGGATAATGTTGAAAACCGAGAATGAATTTGATATAGCTATAATCGGGGGATTGGGCCATGTAGGGCTGCCACTTGGCCTGGCTTTTGCGGAGAAAGGCCTGAAAGTATGCCTTTGCGATGTTGATAAAGACAATGCTAATCTGGTTTTAAATGGGATGATGCCGTTTATGGAGGAGGGGGCAGAGCCCATTCTGAAAAAAGTTCTGGAGAACGGAAAGCTGGAAGTCTCTCTGGATTCAGGGATAATCTCCAAAGCGAAATATGTTATTATTGCGATAGGAACTCCTGTAGATGAGTTTTTGAATCCAAAAACAAGGGCATTTCTTGAAGCTTTTAACAGCATTAAAAAATACCTGCATAAGGAGCAGACAATAATAATAAGAAGCACAGTATATCCCCATACCTGCAGGCAGATTGCAAATCTTTTAGAAGACGGGGCTGAATGGAACATATCTTACTGCCCTGAGCGCATCGTGCAGGGATATGCGCTCAAAGAATTGAAGGAGCTTCCCCAGATTGTTGCCGGGCTGAGCGAAAAGGCAGTGCAGAATGCCTCTGAGCTTTTTGGCATACTTTCTCCAAAAATCATAAGATCTTCCATCGGAGAGGCTGAGCTGGTAAAGCTGTTTTCAAATGCGTGGAGATATGTTCAATTTGCCGTAGCCAACCAGTTCTACATGATTTCAACTAACTTCGGCGTTGATTATGACAGAGTGAGGGGTGCCATGACAGAAGGGTATGGCAGGGCAGCAACCCTGCCAACCGCGGGATTTGCGGCGGGCCCCTGCCTTCTTAAGGATACAATGCAGCTGGCAGCCTTTAACAGCAATAATTTTCTTCTGGGGCATGCTGCCATGATGGTAAATGAAGGCCTGCCTAATTTTATTGTGGACAACCTGAGAAAAAAGCGCGACCTTAACAAGGCAAAAATAGGCATACTTGGAATGGCGTTTAAAGCGGAAATTGATGATGTAAGGGACTCCCTTTCCTTTAAATTAGGCAAGATACTCAGATTTCATGGCGCAGAAGTCTATTATTCCGATGAATACGCAAAAAATCCCGACTTCATCACTAAAGAAAAACTGGTGGAGTTAAGCGACATAATAATTGTAGGGGTGCCGCATTCTGCTTATAAAAGCCTTGCAGTGCCAAAAGCCAAGGAGGTAGTTGACCTCTGGGGTGTCATAAAAAAGGGCAGTGCTTAGAGCATGGCTATCTTAAAATGCAATATAAAAACATACTTTTAACCGGCGGCTCAGGCAGGCTTGGGCAGGAAATAATAAAATCAGGATATTTTTCCGGCATTCTGGCGCCTTCCCATGAAAAGATGGATATAACAGACCAGTCTTCAATAAGCAGGTTTTTTGAAAAGAATGATTTTGGCGCAATAATCCACTGCGCCGCAATCGCAAGAATGGCTGATTGCCAGTCAGATCCCGTTAAATCAATCGGCACTAACGTTATCGGGACTTCCAACTTGGTGATTGAGGCCCTGAAGCTCAAGGAAAAAAAACAGGGGAGCGCCAGATTTATTTTTATTTCAACTGACGGCGTTTATTCCGGAGCAAGGGGGAATTATTCGGAAAAAGACGCGGCCATCCCTTACAATAACTATGGCTGGACCAAGCTTGCAGGCGAATGCGCTGTAAATATGCTGGATAATTTCTGCATTATACGCACAAGCTTTTTCGATCCCGGCGCTATAAGATTTGACGAGTCCGCAACTGATGCATACTCCTCCAAAATGCAGATAAAAGGGCTTGTCAAAGCAATCCATGCAATGCTCAATAGCAGTTTTATAGGCACAATAAACATAGGTGATGAAAGAAAATCCGATTATGAGAGGTATAAGGAATTCAAGCCTTCGCTGGAGCCCTGCGAATTTAAGGAGATTTTAAAGCAGGTCAGCTTCAGCATGGCGAAAGACTCCTCTTTGGATACAAGCCTCTGGAAGAAATACAAAAGGCAGGAATCCGCAAATTAAAAATGGCAAAAAACAAATCAAATAATATAAAATTATCGCTTCTCATACCTGTTTTTAATGAAGGCATCAACCTGAAGATGATGCTCAGGATTCTCAGAGCCGCCATAGAAGTGCCGCATGAGGTATTGATAGTGCATGATATCCCTAATGATGACAGCATTCCTGTTGTAAAATCAATGCAGCCAGATTATCCCGGCCTGAAATTGGTGCACAACCAGCTTGGGAGGGGAATTCCAAACGCCATAAGATCCGGCGTTGCAGCCGCAGCAGGGGACTATGTGCTGATAATTGCGGCGGACGATATAGGGCCTATACTGGCAGTTGACGACATGATACGGCTCATGGATAAGGGATGCGATTTTGTCAGCGCCACAAGATATGCGCATGGCGGGAGGATACTGGGCGGCTACTTTGCAAGCAGGCTCTTATCAAGGATTGCAAACCGGCTTTTTTATGCCATTTCAGGCTCTGCGCTTACTGACTTGACTTTGGGAGTCAAGATGTTCAGGCGCCCTTTGTTTGAAAAACTAAGCATAGAATCAAAGCCAGTTGGCTGGGCTGTGGCATTTGAGATGGCAATAAAAGTGCAGCGAATGGGATTGAAGCTTGGAGAAGTGCCAATCATCTCAATCAACAGGTTTTACGGCGGAAAATCGAGCTTCAGGCTCGGCCCGTGGGTTATCGAGTACTCAAAATGGTTTTTCCGGGGGCTGAAAGGGCTGCACAGGGCAAAAGGAAGGAAAGCTGCTTTGATAGTGCCGGAGAAGATTGATTCGATAAGGAAGAAAAATCAAAATTAAACCTTCTCAAAGCACCCATAGATGAAAGATCCTCTTTTCTTCCTTAATGGAGTGCAGTTCAGCGCGGCGTCAAAAATGTTGTAGAAATAAGCGCTGTAATGAAAGGGAAAAGGCATCAGCTTTTTGAAGTGGTCTGTTGAGTAGCTTATTCCCGAGATGCATCCGATCTCCATGGCCCTGAGATTTTCTTTTTCGAGCGCTGACTTAATCCGCCCCAAATCCAGAAATTCCTCATTGGGTGTCTTGAGCTTTTTCGAGCTTACAGGCGATTTTTTGTTTCTGAAAAGCCATAAGACAGGGTTTGAGGCGTTGGGCTCGAAGACGAAGATTTTCCCTCCTTTTTTCAGGATTCTGCGGGCCTCTTTTGCCAGACTTGACTGATGCTGAAAGTGATGCAGTATGCCGCAATAAAAAAGAGCGTCGGCAGAATCATTCTTAAGCCCAGTATTCTCTACATCTCTCACTTCAAACTTTATTCCTTTATATTTTTCTTTAGCCATGGCTATGCAGTTTTTTGAAATATCGAGCCCCATAATATTCGCATGGCCCCTTTTATAGATCTCATAAGCCAGCTCTCCTGTCCCGCATCCCATGTCTATAATCATATCATCCTTTTTTGGATTGGCAAGCAGGAGGAATAGCCTGACTATCTTCCGGTATGTTTTTTTTGTGAATGCATTCCAGGGCTTTTCTGATGTGAATTCATCAAAATAAGCGGCTTCCTGCTTTTTGTTTTGCATAGCTTGGAGTAGAAAAGACTAATATTTAAATATGCCTCAACTACCCTCTCATAATTTAAAAAATGGCAAAAAAATATCTTGTTACAGGCGGGGCAGGATTTATCGGAAGCGCTCTTGTCAGGCGCCTGATAGCGGAAGGGTATAAGGTCAGGGTCATGGATAATGCATCCAGGGGATCATTCGATCGAATAGGAGGTATAGGAAGTAAAATAGAGATTGTGGAGGGTGACATAAGGGACGCAAATGCTGTGAATGCCGCCTGCAAGGATATTGACGGTGTTTTTCATCTGGCTTTTATCAACGGGACGGAATTTTTTTATAAAATGCCGGAATTGGTTTTGGACGTCGGCGTAAAGGGAATTATAAATGTCATTGACGGCTGCATCAGGAACAAAGTCAAAGAGCTGCTGCTGGCTTCAAGCTCTGAAGTGTATCAGAAGCCGGATGCAATCCCTACAGATGAAACAGTGCCTCTGTCCATACCTGATCCTCTCAATCCCAGATATTCCTATGCCGGCGGCAAGATAATCAGCGAGATCATGGCGATAAACTACGGCAGAAAATATTTTGACAGGGTGATAATCTTCAGGCCTCATAATGTATACGGCCCCAATATGGGATGGGAGCACGCAATCCCCCAGTTTGTTCTGCGCATGAAGGAAATATGCAGGAGCAATAATAAGAATCCGGTAAAATTTCCGATTGAGGGCACTGGAAGGGAAATGAGGGCTTTTGTATACATTGATGATTTTATTGACGGACTTATGCTGGTACTGAAAAAAGGAAAGCATTTGGAGACCTATAATATAGGGACAATGGATGAAGCCTCAATAGAAGATGTTGCCAAGGAAGTCGGCAAATATTTCGGGAAAGATGTGATTGTCGAGCCCGGAAGCCTGAAGAAAGGGAGCGTGCTGAGGCGGTGCCCCGACATTGCAAAGATTAAAAAATTGGGATACAAACCGGGAACAAGCCTGGAAAAGGGAATTGGCATTACTGCAAAATGGTATGATGAAAATGCCTCAAAAAAACCAACAGGATGAGGATTTTACCAGCACGGTCGTTGACAAGTGCCAGTCATGCGGCTATTCAAAGCTAGACAGCATACTCTTTCTTGGGTATCTTCCGCCTGTAAATGCAATGCACAATGTCGGCGAAAGGCCGCATGAGCAGCCGAGTTATCCTGCGCAGCTGCTGTACTGCGGGAACTGCCACCTTGTGCAGCTCGGATTGATAGTCAGCCCGAAAATACTTTTCCCCCCGGAGTATCCATACACCAGCAGCACTACAAAGATACTGAGGGATAATTTTGCCGAGCTCTATCGGGAATGCAGGTCAATTGCCAGCCTAAGCCATGACGATTTGGTCATTGATATAGGCTCCAACGACGGCAATCTGCTGAGCAATTTCAAAGGCTCCAGCAGGGTTTTGGGCATCACTCCTGAAAAAATAGGAAATATTGCAATAGCCAGAGGCATACCCACCATCATAGATTTCTTTGGCGGCAAGGCCGCCGGCAAAATAAAAAAAGAGCATGGCAAGGCAAAAATAATAACAGCGACAAATGTTTTTGCGCACATCAGAAATGTCAATGAGATTGTCGATTTGATATCAGACTTGCTTGCGAAAGGAGGAGTGTTCATCTCGGAATCGCATTACCTGCTTCCGTTTATCGAGTCGCTGCAATACGACACTATTTACCATGAGCACATAAGGTACTATTCTCTGCACAGCTTAAAATACCTGCTGGAAAGGCACGGCCTCGAGATAATCCATGCCAGGCAAATACCCACGCACGGAGGCTCTATAAGGGTGTATGCCGCCAGAAAAGGGGAGTATAAGGTTAAAGAAACAGTAAATAGCCAGCTTGCCAGGGAAAAAGAAATTGTATTGGGCAAGAAAAGCCTGCTGGAGTTCAGGAACAGGGCTGCCCTTTCAAAACTTGAGCTCAGCTCTCTGCTTTTTAACATCAAAAGACAGGGCGGGCGCATTTATGGCGTTGGAGCCCCGTCGCGGGCAAGCACGCTGATAAATTATACTGGAATAGACGATGCTGTTGTTGACTGCGTTGTGGAAATAAGCGGCTCGCACAAAATAGGGAAATGCATGCCCGGCACTTTGATTCCTGTTGTTGAAGAGTCAAGGCTTTTTGAGGACCAGCCGGAATACGCCCTGCTGCTGTCATGGCATATAGCGGATGAATTGATCCCTAAGCTCAGGCAGAAAGGGTATAAGGGAGGATTTATTGTGCCGCTGCCCACTGCCCGCATTGTCAATTAATTTCCTGGAGCACAGGGTTCATCTCCCTGTAAATACCTTCAGCAACAAACGCGTTTCCCTGCGCATTTAGATGATCATTAAATTTAAAATAATACTTCTCAGGCTCATCTTCCGAGAGGAAAGTGGGGAGAAGGTCAATAAACATTATCCCGTTCTTATCAGCATATTGCTTCAGCAGCCTGGAAGGCTTGAATAAGTCATAATCATCCCCGGATTTGCCGTAAATGCCTAATTTTTTCTCGAATAATCTCTTGTCTATCTGCGCCTTTGCAGGCATATTGACAAGGATTATTGAGACATTATTGTTTTTTCCGGTCTCTTTAAATTCCCTGAGGAGATTATCAAACAAAACCCACCCATTTGAATATTTTTCTCCATAATCTTTTTTTAATATCTCTGTATCAAAATATTCATTGGGCTTCTGAAAAACCGCCGTGGCGCGGTCGTATAAAACTGCTATGCCTGATTTAAGGAAGGAATAGGAATGGGAGTAATGGGAAAGGAAGAAGTTGATATAATCCCTTATCAAGTATTTTGTTTCTTGCCTTCTTACTTGGGGCACAGGTATGTTTGTAAGCTTTAATCTGCCATTTTCAAGCACGAACTTGGGCTTTTCATAGCCATATTCCACGCTGTTTGCTATATTTTCTATGTCATTATGGTAAAATGCTACTATAAGAGCGTCCGGCTTGAAATCCAGGATTTTTGACTTGAACTGCAGCAATTCCTGGTCCGTGCCATAGCCGCTGACTCCAAAATTAAGCACTTCAAATTTTTCTCCCAGCTTATTTTCAATTATTTCTGTGAATATATCCTTATTTTCAACACCGAATCCCCATACAAATGAGTCGCCTGTGATAGCTATTCGAACTTTTCCGGGCAGCCTTTTCTTGGAGTATTCTTTATCCCTCATTCCCTGGCTGTTTTGCTTCACCAATACATTATATTCATGTGAAAACAGGGGCGCTTCTGCATCAGGCTTTAAAGACCACCCCAGTTCCGCATCATATTGGGCAAACGTATCCCTGTCTTTAGTAGGCAGCAGCAGGGGGTTCAGATTCTGGGGGTAAAAAAGCCTTAGGAACAGCTCAAGAACTAATAAAAAAGCAAGTATGCTTGCAGCCATCAGCAAGGCATTTAAAAAAATTTTCCTGAGATTAGCCACTTTCAATTTCCTTCTTCAGCAAAAAATTGACTTTTATCCAATCAGGATAGGTCGGCATTTCCTCAGAATTGAGGTCAAACTCATAGAAAGTCTTGTTGCCGTCCGCAGAAACTTTCTTGAATCCCCTCCTCTCATACAATGGCCTTATTCTCCAGTTTGATTCTGTTTCTGTAAGCATGCCCACTACTTTTTTGATGTTGTTCTGCCGGGCATAGCCCAGTATCGCAATAAGCAGGGCACTTCCTATCCCCCTTCCCATTGTCCTGCATGAAACCGTTAAGTCCCTGATAAACCACCCATCCTCCTTCCTTACAATGATGCTTTCCGCTATCAGCCCATAATCGCCGAATTTGTCGGTAAGCTCGACGACAAGTATTATGTCCTTGTTTTTTTCGTATGATTCCCTAAGCTGGCTGATGGTGTACCTGTTATTGGTCATATTCAGCTCATTAGTCCTGTTGAGCAGCTGGCATACCCTCTCCCAGTCTGCCTCCTCCACGCCTCTGATGCTCATCACCATGCTGCACTGCCTCAAAAAATCCTTGTAGTCCCCTTTAAATTCGCTTTCTGCCTGCTTCCTGTTCCTGTCTTCTTTAAGAAGCTGGACCCTCCTTATATCCTCTGCAGTGGGCTTGTCGGGCCTGATGCCTTCAAAGTTCAGTATGTCTATGGGATCATCCAAGCCGACTGCATTGATTCCATTTATCCGCGAAAGCACCTCTGCACGCTGGAATGCATCGTCATCCACGAAAACCATCTCATTGAAGCCTGCATTGAACAGCCCCGCCAATTTTTTAATTGCTTCTGACTTAAGCCCCCATCCAATCTGGGGGTGATCAAAATATTTGCTGATTTCAAATTTTTTCAATACAGAATCAACATCCTCATAGTAATTCTTGCTGCAGATTGTATTTTTCACGTTTCTTTTTTCAAGCTCCTTCAGGGCTTCCTTTGTGCCGGGCTTGAGCCTGACATTTTCCTTGTCCTTGTAGAAAACAGTGCCGTCCCATAAGGTATTGTCAGCATCCCACACGACCAACTTGATTTTTGCCATGATTGCATGCTATTCTTTTGTTATTTTTAAATATTGCCTTTTAAAATAATTATTTAGCTTTCTGGAATTAATCTGATTTAGTCCGTCGCTTTGCGACATAATCTACACTCGGCGGAATTTTTACTGCCATTAAAATTTCGCCTCGAATTCATTACAATAAATTGGCGAGGCGGAGCGTTATCCTGTACAGGATGCCGAAAAGCCAATCAAGGTAGTCTGTCGCTTTTCGAGCATGGCAGGAAAGCAACGCCTCGCACTAAATATGCCGAAGGCGGATTGAAGATAACTGACCAAATTAATTTTATTCCAAAATGATTTTTTGCCTAAATCAACCTTTATGCACACCCTTACAATAATGTTTAAAAACCGGCATTATCTCCTTGCCTAATGGAAACCATGTATCTTGCTGAAAAGGAGGGAAAAGTGCATGCATCTGGCAGGAAGGCAGGGTTTGTTATTGGGGCCGTGATATTCAGCTCGATCCTTTTTTTGATATTGGGCAGGCTTGGCAGGCTGCCGGATTACATTGAATATTGGCATTTTGCCGGGGCTGCAGTCTTGCTGAGCATACTGATTTTGGGCGTGAGTGGATTGAGGAATGGGTAGCCTAAAGATTTTTTTTGCCGGGCTTGGGGAAGGATTCAGGGATTTTTCGGCTTTAATAACCGACATAGTTAATTTTGCGCTGCTTTTTTTTGTTTATTTTATAGGGGTGGGGATTGTAGCCATTTTAAGCAGAATAGCCGGCAAGAAATTTATGAATTTAAAGCCCGGAAAATCGACATGGGTCAAAAGAAGCCTGTCAAAAATGCCCATGGAAGAGTATCGAAGAATGTTTTAAAAGTTGAACCTGAAGATAGTATAAATGAGGCGGAAAAAATTGAAAGTATGAGCCGTGAAGATCTTGTTAATTTTATGATAAATGGATGGGTAATGGAAAATGGAGTCTAGAAAAAGTCAATTCATTTTGGGAATCTCGTGTTTTTATCATGACGCGGCGGCATGCCTTGTAAAAGACGGCAGGCTGGTCGCGGCTGCGGAGGAGGAAAGGTTCACAAGGAAAAAGCACGACATAAATTTTCCTATAAATGCCATAAACTACTGCCTGAAGGAAGCGGGCATAACCTCAAAGGAGATTGATTATATCGGATTTTATGAAAAGCCGCTGCTGAAATTTGAAAGGCTGCTCAGCCAGTACATCGGCACATTTCCGAAGTCATTCTGGGCATTCTATAAATCCTTGCCTTCATGGCTGAATGAGAAGCTCAGGGTCCCGTCAATTATCAGGAAAAAGCTGAAGTACAAGGGAGAAATCCTTTTCATTGAGCATCATATGGCCCATGCGGCAAGCTCCTATCTCGTAAGCCATTTCAATGAGTCGGCAATATTGACTGTAGACGGGGTAGGGGAATGGGCGACAACAACTTTCGGGTATGCAAAAGGAAATGACATAACTATAACCAAGGAAATCCATTTTCCGCATTCCATAGGATTATTGTACAGCGCTGTCACGGCCTATCTCGGCTTTAAGGTGAATAATGATGAATACAAGGTGATGGGGCTCGCCCCTTATGGGAAGCCTGTTTATTATGACCAGCTAAAGAAAGTCGTAAAGGTTTATGCCGACGGCAGCTACGAGCTTGACATGGATTACTTTGTCTACCACTACAAGCAAAGGATGCCAAGCAGGAAATTCATCGAGGAATTCGGCCCTTCCAGAAAAAGAGAATCCAAAGTTGAGCAAAGGCATATGGATTTTGCCGCTTCCGTCCAGAAATTGACAGAGGAGATTCTGATAAATATGCTGAATCATCTGCACAGGGAAACCAAGATTGATAACTTATGCATGGCAGGCGGTGTTGCGTTGAACAGCGTCGCAAACGGGAAAATCCTGAAGAACACACCTTTTAGGAATGTGTACATCCAGGCTGCAGCCAGCGATGCAGGAACGAGCCTTGGGGCTGCATTTTATGTTTATAACACTATATTGGGCAGGGAAAGAGTGTATGTTATGGATAATGCTTATCACGGGCCTTCATTTTCAGTAGATTACATAAAGAATTTTCTGGACAAAAACGGCATAAGATACAGGAGATTTGGCAGCGAAAATGATCTGCTGAAGGAAACAGCGCGCCTGATTCACGAGAATAATGTCATCGGCTGGTTTCAAGGCAGGATGGAATGGGGTCCAAGGGCATTGGGAGCGCGAAGCATACTTTCAAACGCGTCTAATCCGGAGATGAAGGATATCCTGAATCTCAAGGTCAAGCACAGGGAGCACTTCAGGCCTTTTGCGCCGGTAGTGCCTCTTGAGGACGCTTATGACTATTTTGAGGCTGACAAGCCAATGCCGGCTCCGGCAGATTTTATGCTGATGGTCTATCCAATCAGGGAAAGCAAAAGAAAGCTTATCCCATCCGTAACCCATGTGGACGGCTCCGGCAGGCTGCAGACAATAAGGAAAGAGCAGAACAGGAGATATTATAGCCTAATCAAGGAATTTGAAAAGCTGAGCAAAGTTCCGATTCTTGTCAATACCTCGTTCAACATAAGGGGCGAGCCTATTGTCTGCACTCCTGAAGATGCCTATAGGTGCATGATGGGCACCGGAGTTGACTATCTGGTTTTGGAAGATTTTATCATAGCAAGAAAGGATAATCCCAAGGACATGTGGGATTCTGAAAAAGTTGCGAAAGATTAATAAAAAGATTGAGGTTATATAGTAATCATGGATGACGGGCAAAATAATTTCAATGCGGAAGAAAGGAAGCCTTCCAGAAGATTTTATTTATTGTATGATTTGTGGAGCTTTATGAAGGTAAGGAAAAAATGGTGGCTTCTGCCTATCTTTATAATGCTGTTCCTTGTGGGAATTCTGATAATAGTGGGCCAAAGCTCTTCATTATCTCCTTTCGTGTATGCGCTGTTTTAAGCATAGCAGAACGTTGAATAAATCATCTAAATCTTGGATAGGGTTAAATTCTTTAAGTGAAGAGCATATTTTAAAAAAATTGAGATGATTCAAGAAATAGCCGAGGTAAATCATTACAGGTAAGATATATAAAACCCTGTTCATTAGCTGCAGGTGATTAAAATAAATCTCAAAAATGTTTTTATAACGGGTGGGGCAGGTTATGTAGGCAGTTCGCTAGTGCCGAAACTATTGGAAAAAGGGCACAATGTGACGGTCTATGACCTCTATATCTACGGAAAGGTCTTCAAGCCACATCCGAACCTTACAGAAGTAGAAGGTGACATAAGGGATAAAGAGAGATTGGCAGAGGCCTCTAAAGGCAGTGACGCTTTTATTCATTTGGCGTGCATTTCTAATGACCCGAGTTTTGACTTAAATCCCCATCTCGGCAAGTCCATCAATTATGATGCATTTAGCAATGTTATATCCTCTGTGAAGAAAAATAGTGTAAAAAGGCTGATTGTAGCAAGCTCAACAAGCCAGTATGGCGTGAAGCCTATAGATATTGATGTTACTGAAGAGGTGGAAGCCGAGCCAATTACAGACTATTCAAAATACAAGATTGAATGTGAAAAGCTGCTGCTCAATGCTGAAATAGGAGGGGCGGAATTTGTTTTTGTAAGGCCTGCTACAATATGCGGGTACTCTCCAAGAATGAGGTTTGACTTGAGCGTTAATTTGCTGACAATCCAGGCATTGATAAACAAAAAAATAAAAATTTTTGGCGGCAGCCAGATGAGGCCCGCAGTCAATATCAGGGACATCGTGAGGTTTTATGAGCTATTGCTGGAAGTTGATGGGAGAAAGATTGGCAGGCAGGCTTTTAACGTGGCTTATGAGAATATTACAATAAAAAGATTAGCAGAGCTGGTTAAAGAGGTTGTGGGAGAAGATTCAGTAGATTTTGAAACGGTGCCGACAAATGATCCAAGATCTTACCATGTCAATACTGATAAGATGGGGAAGGTTCTGGGATTTCAATGCAAATACGATTTAAAGGAAGCAATTGAGTCAATAATCTTTGCCTTTAAAGAAGGATTGATTGATGACGGGCTAAACAATCCGTTATACCATAATATAAAAAGAATGAAGGACTTGAAGCTGAAATGAAAAAAGTAGCGGTCATAGGAAGCAATTCATTTTCCGGAAGCAGTTTTATAGATTACATACTTGAAAACACCGCTGCTGAAGTTATTGGCATAAGCAGGTCTGCTGAATATCCGCCAATATTCCTGCCGTATTTATACAGAAAAGAAAGGCCTAAAAAATTCAGATTCTTTCAGCTCGATTTAAACAATGATCTTGGCAGGATAATGGAATTGCTTGATGAATTCGGGCCGGAGGTTATTGTTAATTATGCTGCTCAGGGCGAAGTGAGGCGCAGCTGGGAATGGCCCGAGCAGTGGTTCATGACAAATTGCGTGTCCACGGTGAAGTTTTCTAATTTATTAAAAGACAGGGAGTATTTGAAGAGGTATGTGAGCGTATCGACTCCGGAAGTATACGGAGAAAGTGCCGGAAAAAATGTGCCTGAAAATTCTAACTTTAAGCCGAGCACGCCATATGCCGCCTCAAAATTAGCTGGCGATCTTTTTTTGTCGGCTCTTTTTAAAAAATATGATTTTCCTGTTGTTTTTACCCGCTCGTCAAATGTCTATGGGATGCATCAGCAGCTCTATCGCATTATTCCAAGAACAATAATTTACCTGAAATTAAACAAAAAAGTTGAATTGCATGGGGAAGGAAAATCCATAAGGTCGTTTGTCCATGTTAGGGATGTTGCTGACGCGATGCTTAAAGCAATAGAAAATGGGGAGAAGGGCGAGGTGTATCATATTGCCCCGCAGGACCAGGAGTTCAAAATAAGAAGCATTGTCAAGATGATTTGTGATATTATGAACTGCGATTTTAAGAGCTCTGTAAATCTGGTAAAAGAAAACTTCGGCCAGGATTATGCGTACAGCCTGAATAGCTCAAAAATAAGGGGGGAGCTTGGATGGGACGCCAAAATATCCATTAAAGAAGGCATCAAAGAAACTATAAGCTGGATTGAAGGGAACTGGAGCGAAATTCAGAGTATGCCCCTTGAATATATTCATAAAAAATAACACATTGGAAACATTAAATCCCAGTTTAACAAACTCCATATAACACAGGATTTCCAAGAGGAACAAAGTTTAAAAAATGAAGGAGGTACCGCTTAGAAGATGGCAATAGATCATAATTATCTTCCGCAACAGTATGAGGAAACTGCAAAGAGAGGCATCAACCACAATTATCTGCAGCAGCAGTTTTTAGACTATAAGGAGATTTTTAAAGAGATGGAAAAGGTCGTTATTGATGGCGATTTCACGCTTGGCAAGAGCGTGGATTTATTTGAAAAAGAGTTTGCAGAAATTGTTGGCACTAAGTATGCGATAGGGGTTGGCAGCGGGACAGGCGCATTATTCCTTAGCTTGAAGGCGCTGGGAGTAGGGCAGGGAGATGAGGTTGTTACAACCCCTTATACTTTTTTTGCGACAGTGGGCGCTATTGTCACTGCCGGGGCAACTCCGGTATTTGCTGATATTGGGGAGGATCTGAATATTGATCCTGATCTTATAGAAGGAGTGCTCACAAAAAGAACCAAGGCAATACTTCCAGTTCACTGGTCCGGCATGCCGTGCAGTATGGAAAAGATTATGTCAATCGCAAGTAAGCATAATTTATATGTAGTTGAAGATGCATGCCACGCAATAAATTCCAAAATCGGGGAAAAATCGCCCGGCAGTTTTGGAAACATGGGATGCTTCAGCCTCCATCCCCTTAAGAACTTAAATGTATGGGGAGACGGGGGAGTGATAACAACCAATTCGAAAGATTTGCACGACAGGCTGGTTTTGCTTAGAAATCACGGGCTTGTAAACAGAAATGAGTGCTTTGTATGGGCTTATAATTCAAGACTGGATTCAATACAGGCAGTTGTAGCCAGCCATCTTCTGAAAAAGATTGAACACATAACTGAGTCAAGAATCAGGAATGCAAAATTTTTTGATGAAGAGCTTTCAAAGGTTCCCCAGATAAGAATCCCGAAAAGAAGCCAGAATGCGAAGCATGTATTCCATATCTATGTAATAATGGCTAAAAGGAGGGACGAATTGCAAAAATACCTTATAGAAAATGGGATAGACGCCAAAATTCACTATCCCATTCCAATGCATCTGCAGCCAGCAGCAAAAGGTTGGAGGTACAAGGAAGGAGATTTTCCGTTTTGTGAAGAAGTGTGCAAATCAGTGATCTCATTGCCGGTTCATGAGTTTATTACAAAAGAACAGCAGGAATATGCGGTTAAAAAAATAAGGGAGTTTTATGAGTGAGCAATGCGCGAGTAATGTAAAAGTGAAGTTTGTGGATTTATCAGCCCAGTTTGAGTCGGCAAAAGCAGAAATAGTGTCTAGGATAAATTCCGTCTTGGAATCAGGAGATTATATACTGGGGTCGGAAGTGAAGGAGTTTGAAAGGGAATTTGCAAAATATTGCGGCTGCAGCTATGCAATAGGCGTGGGCAATGGGACTGACGCCTTATTTCTCTGCATGAAGGCTTTGGGGATAGGTCAGGGAGATGAAGTAATAACGGCGCCAAATTCATTTATAGCGACTGCCGGTGCCATAATAGCTGCCGGGGCGGTGCCGGCTTTTGCAGATGTCGGCGATGACTACAACATAAATCCTGATCTTATAGAAAAAGCAATTACAAAAAACACAAGAGCAATAATACCTGTGCATTTGACTGGAAGGCCTGCAAATATGTCTCCAATATTGGAAATGGCAAAAAAGAACGGGCTGCATGTGATAGAAGATACTGCACAGGCTGTAGGGGCAGAATATAAGGGGGCAAGGGTGGGATCATTCGGAATTGCAGGCTGTTTTAGCCTGCATCCTCTAAAGAACCTTAATTGCTGCGGGGATGGCGGAGTTATAACGACTAATAATAAGGAGTTATATGAAAAGATACTCCATCTCAGAAATCACGGGCTTAAAAACAGGGACGAGACAATCATGTGGGGATATAATTCACGCTTGGATTCCATACAAGCCGCAATCCTCAATGTGCGCTTAAGGCATTTGGAGGATACCGGGGCAAGAATTAAGGAGATAGTTTCTTTATACCGAAAAGGGCTGAAAGAAGCAAAAGGTATTGCAAAAATACCCCATGACAAAGAGTATGAAGAGCCGTTTTATCATAATTTCATCATAGAGTCTGAAAAAAGGGATGAATTGCAAAAATATCTGCTTGGCAAGGGCATAGAAACTAAAGTCCATTACCCTGTGCCTATCCATTTGCAGCTGCAATCGCTGAGTCTCGGATTCAAAAAAGGAGATTTTCCAGTGGCAGAAAAGCAGGCAAAAAGGATATTAAGCCTGCCTCTTTACCCGGAACTAAAAGATAGCCAAATTAATCTTGTTATTGAAGGGATAAATTCATTCCAAAAGTAAAATAAAAATGAGGTCGCCCCAAGGGGAGGGGTATAAACCCAGCAAACAAATGAAGCTAAACGACAAAAATCCGGATTTTTTGGAATTAAGTAAAATCGCAAGTAAAATTCGCGGCAAGGTCCTGGAAATGGCCAGCAAGGCGGATGTTGCTCATCTGGCATCAGCCCTGTCTTGTGTAGATATTTTGGCAGTGATTTACTGGAAGATACTTAAAATAAACCCCAAGGACCCAAAAGAGCCTGGCAGGGATAGGTTTATCCTTAGTAAAGGGCATGCTGCAATGGCATTGTACGCGACTCTTGCTTATAAGGGATTTTTTGAAGAAAGTTTGCTTGAGACATTCGGCAAAAATGATACAGCTTTTGCAGAGCACCCGGACCGGGGAATTCCGGGTGTTGAAGCTATAACAGGATCCCTTGGCCATGGACTGCCATTCGGCATCGGGATTTCTCTTGGAGGAGGCATACAGCAAAGAGACTATAGAGTATTTGCACTTATAAGCGATGGCGAATGTAATGAGGGGTCTGTTTGGGAAGCTGCAATGTTTGCTCCAATGCACAAGCTTGAAAACGTTGCGGTGATTGTTGATTTTAATAAGTGGCAGGCAACTGGAAGAAGTACTGAAATTTTAGCAATAGAGCCGCTGGCTGATAAGTGGAGATCTTTTGGATGGAGCGTTTATGAAATTGACGGGCATAATCTCCAGGAGATATTTAAGATACTCAATAACATTCCTGACGGCTCCGGAAAGCCAGTGGCTGTTATTGCCCACACAACAAAAGGCAAAGGAGTGTCATTTATGGAGGACGATAACAATTGGCATTACAAAGTTCCAAATGAACAGGAATTGATTAAGGCTAAAAAGGAGCTGGGATTAATATGAGGAATGCCTTTGCAGATGAAGTGACAAAATTAGCGGAAAAGAATGACAAGGTTGTTTTGATGCCGGGCGACATAGGCAACAAGCTCTTTGATAAGTTCAAAGAAAAGTTCCCCAACAGGTTTTTTAATTGCGGAGTGGCAGAAGCTAATTTAATTGGAATGGCTGCCGGAATAGCCTCTTGCGGGCTGAGGCCTATTGGTTACACCATAGCGCCGTTCATAACGACAAGATGTTATGAACAAATAAGGGTGGATATATGCTACAACAATTTTCCAGTGGTTATAGTGGCAGTAGGGGCGGGGTTTGAATATGCCCCATTGGGTGCAACCCACCATTCATGCGAGGATCTGGCAATAATGAGGGCGCTTCCTAATATGTCTGTCATTTGCCCCGGAGATGCCTATGAAGTAAGGTCCGCTATAAGGCTGGCCCTAAATCATGACGGGCCGGTTTATCTGAGGCTAGGGAAAAAAAATGACCCTCTTGTTTACAAGGAAGTGCCAAATTCAAAAATCGGCAAGGGGAATATTATCCAAAAAGGAAAAGATGTTTGTATTTTAAGTATAGGCAATATGCTGTCCACTTCTGTTGAGGCTGCCAAAATTTTGGGTGAAAAAGGCATATCTGCGCAAGTGGTAAATATGTTTACATTGAAGCCCTTGGATACTGAAGTTTTGAGCGATGTTTTCAATGAATTCGGCCTGATTGCGACAATTGAAGAGCACAGCCTTCTTGGAGGGCTGGGATCAAGCGTGGCTGAATGGTCATGTGACAATTTCAAAAAATCCAGATTATTGAGATTCGGGACAAAAGATAGGTTCTTATACAGGGTTGGAAGCCAATCTTACGCAAGGGAATTTATGGGTCTTGCCCCTTATCAAATATCAAAAAAAATAATGGAGAATCTTAATAATGCTGACTGAAGCTGCAATACTGGAAGAATTGGGAAATCCGCTGAAATTGGTAAGCCTGAAAATCCCTGAATTAAAGGATGGCCAGGTTTTGGTGGATATAAAATATAGCGGAGTTTGCCATACTCAGATTTTAGAAAAATATGGCCACAGAGGAGAGGACAAGTATTTGCCGCATTGCCTGGGGCATGAAGGCTCGGGAATAGTCAGGGAAGCCGGCCCTAAAGTAACGAAGGTAAAGCCCGGTGATAAGGTCATAATGTCGTGGATAAAAGGCTCCGGAATGGACGTGCCGGGAACAGCCTATGAATTAGGCGGGAAAAGAGTAAATGCCGGAGCTATCACCACATTTTCAAGGCAGTCCGTTATTTCAGAAAATCGCTTGACCGCCGTGCCGGAGAGCTGGGATATTTCAATGAAAGAGATTGCGTTACTAGGCTGTGCATTCCCTACTGGAATGGGGGCTGTCCTTAATGTTGCAAAGCCGAAAAAAGGGGAGAGCATTGCCGTGTTTGGCACAGGAGGCATAGGCCTATTTGCTATTGCAGGAGCAAGAATTAGCCAGTGCCGCCCGATATTTGCAGTCGATATTAATAAAAATAAATTAAAAACAGCGGAGAAGTACGGGGCTACCCACCTGATAGATAACTCCAACGATCTTTCTCCAGATAAAATAAGAGAAGTTTGCAAAAATGGGGTGGATTTTGCAATAGAATCATGCGGAATGCCTGAAACAATGCTGCAGGCTGTGAGTAGCGTAAGGAAACAGGGGGGAAAGGTTGTGATAGTTGGAAATGCCCCCCATGGCAAAATTTTGAATATTAACCCCCAAGAGTTTAATATGGGCAAGAGCATACTGGGAACATGGGGAGGGGACAGCAATCCCGACTCTGATTTTTTGAAGTATCTGAAATTTATTGCCTCGCACGAAATAAACTTGGAGCCGTTTACGTCAAATATCTACAAGCTTAATGAAATTAATGATGCATTGGGTGATATGGAATCTGGCAAGATTGTCAGGCCCTTGATCGATATGGGTTGAATTTCATAAAATGATTATAGGAGTAGACTTTGACAATACAATTGTATGTTATGATAATCTGTTCTACAACACTGCTCTGGATAAGGGAATCATACCAAAAAATTTATCTATGTCTAAAAACAGCGTGAGAGACTATCTTAGGGATGCGTGCAGGGAAAATGAATGGATTGAGCTGCAGGGATATATTTACGGCCCCGGAATATTCAATGCAAAGCCATTTGAGGGAGTAAGGGATTTTTTCGAAATCTGCAGGGAGAAAGGATTGCAGGCATATATAATCAGCCATAGGACATTAAACCCTTATATGGGGCCAAAGTATGATCTGCACAAATACGCCCGCCAGTGGTTGAAGAGAAACAGATTTTATGATGGGGTGATGGGATTAAAGGAAGAGAATATATTTTTTGAACTGACAGGCGATAAGAAAATTGAAAGGATTAAAATTCAAAAATGCACGCATTTTATTGATGACTTGCCGGAGTTCTTAAACGGCAGTAAATTCCCCACGTCAGTTAAAAGAATGCTGTTTGATCCGAGCGGAGAAATACAAAATGGCAAATTCAGAATAGTCAGGTCTTGGCACCAGATAATAGAAGATATGGAAAATCTCTAGTCCGGGCTGCTTCTCAAATAGCACGAAAGGAAATGGCCGAATATTCCGTGGACATCTTCGCAAACTTCATATGAATCAAAGTCCAGATGAGCTGAGTAGTCAGATAGCCCCTTCAGCTTTCCGCCATCAAATCCTGTGATGCCTACAACAATCAGTCCGGCTTTTTTTGCATATTCCGCAGCTTTTACTATATTTGGGCTGTTCCCGGAAGAGGAAATCAGAATCAGTATATCATTTTTGGATGCCAGATTTATCAATTGCTGCTTGAATATCTCATCATAATTAAGATCGTTGGATATGGCAGTGATATACCCTATACTGCCGGTTAGGGGAACAGCCTTAAGCCTTTTGGCGTTTTTTTCCCAGTTTGAATTGGCCCCTTTTGATAAATCTGCTGCGTAATGCAATGATAATGCAGCGCTCCCGCCATTGCCTCCTATGAAAATCCTCTGGTTTTTGCTGACGGAATTCCTGATCAAATCAAGTATCCCTTCATCAAATCTGAAAATCTCCAAGGCGCCTATTATTGATTCTTTATAGCTATTCCAGTTCATTTTCATACAGCTCTTTGATAAATCTTAATAATTTTTCTGCTGTGATTCTTTCTTTGTTGCCCATGTAATTGGATTTTATAGCCCCCGCACAGTTTGCGATAAACGGGACCAGATTATCATCCGGATGGCTATGCACAAATAAGCTTGCAATTGAAAATACTGCATCTCCGGATCCAATAGTGTCAATTACATTCTCTGTCAATGCCGGAGCCTCGACAATATTTCCATCATTAAAAAAAGTGCATCCCTCTTTACCGCGTGTGACAAGAAATTTACCATACTTAAAAGTGTTGTGCAATTCCCTTATAACCTCGTTAGTGTCGTCAAATCTCTTCATCATAGTCAGCCTCAATTCCTCCTCATTGATAGTGAAAAAATCAGGTTTTTTGTAAAGATTTACATAATTGTATCCCCTGTTGGCGCTGTTTGTCTGCACATTTATTGACAGGTAAGGGGATTCTTCATCCAAACATTCCCTTATCTGCTTATTGAGAAAGCCGTGGCCGAAATCCCCTGCAATCACTATATCATATTTTTTAATTTCATTTCTTAAATAATCCAGAATTTCCCCGGACAGCTTTTCGGATATTGGCATGTCATTCATATACTCTATTTTGAAAAGCTTGTTATTCCTGTAAGCGTCTATGTACCTTCGTTTTACAATTGTGTGGGAATCCGGCTTTATAAAATGTTTAAAATTGGTATTTTTATGGATATTTTTTTTAATAAAGTCCAGGTTAGGGCTGTATTCTCCCAATAATGTGACTAAATTAATCTTATCCGCGAAATCGCTTAGATGGCTATAAATTGCCAATATTCCGCCGGGATAAGTTTCATGGTATTTATATTCCGCAGAGATTATGGGATCCTTGATGGCAGTTCCCTTGATTGAGGTAAAGTAGTATTCATCAATTATTGTGTCGCCTATTACCAGCAACTTTTTCGTTTTGAATTGCTTAATTAAGCTTTCAATTAGACCGGTATTGTAGGCAGTTTTTATGCCTTCGATATAATTTTTAAGGCTATGAATCATAGAACAGAGTAATTTTGTATGATTTATAAAAGCTTTGATGCATGCAGATTTGATAAGTAATTGCTATTCGAAGAATATAAATTCGTAATCGCCGGAATAGCCAAAATGCCCAAAAATCCATTCCCATTCCTCGATGCTGAAAAAAGACTGGGCAGTGAGTGCCCAACATTCGAGATTAAATAGCTCCTTTTCATCCCTATAGCTCTCAACAACAATATATTTATGCTTCCCTACCCTTTCTATCTCCTTTAAAGCAGAATGCAAATCATAAATTTTCAGGTTGTGGAGAGTCGTAAGAGATACTACAAGGTCAAATTCTTTGTCGGTATAGCCATATGAATCTTGGGCCGGATGAACGTGCAAATCGCTCTTGACCTCTTCTTTTGCATTCTTGACGGCATATTCC
The DNA here is from genome assembly GCA_964454865.1 of uncultured Methanosarcinales archaeon. Lineage (GTDB taxonomy): Archaea > Nanobdellota > Nanobdellia > Woesearchaeales > GW2011-AR4 > JACOZO01. Next base: position 15,402 of record CAYVTQ010000001.1, on the reverse strand, counting down.
GATATGTCAAACCCGGCAATTGTGCATTTTGGCAGCAATTTTTTGAACTCATAAAGCAGAAATCCTTTTCCGCAGCCTACATCCAGGATTTTTGCTGTGGCAGGGAGATTATAAATCTTTATCAGCTCTTTTGCCACAACAGACCATCTTCCATCATATTTGTACCCTCCATAGCCGAACTTTCTGTCGCCGTCCCAATAGTCCTTGCCGTACATTCTTGCGACTTTCATGCAATCAATTTTGGAGTTGTTTACCCTTTTAATATAATCACGCTGGGTTTTTTTATGCAATGCTGATATAATGCTAAGTTGTCCGCCCATCATCCACCTACGCCATAATCTCGTTCTTGATCAATTCAAAATTTTCCATGTATTTCAGAGCTTTATTGAGCTGCTGCAGCTTGAGGTCAGGAGACCCTTCAGAAATGGCAAATTTCCTGCGCGCCATGCTATCTTGCAAAAATTCATTCAGCAGTATGCAGCACCATTTCAGTTTATAAACTGGAAATAATATGGCGGCCCTATCACTTACTTCCTTAGTGTAAGGTATGGCGCTGCAAATCTTCCGGATAAAATAGTGGAAAAATTTGAAAGGCACAGGTATTTCGGGCTGGCAGAAGAAATCGCACATCATTCTGGATGGATCGTCTATTCCGGCATATTCAAAATCGAAAAAATAAATTTCGCCGGAGCTATTTTTCAGGGCATTGTGGAATCCGAAATCGGAAGGGGACAGGCATTTTTCATTGGCAGGCATGTCTTTATCCAAATCCATGTTCAGGCTTGCAGTGCTTTCTAATACATGCTGCCTGACCTCATCCCACAAAACAATTAGCTTATTTTTTATAAATTCCCTTGCCATGCGGTCTGTTCCGGATGTTCCGGCTATAGAAGATAGTTTAGAAATCCTAGTCTCAACGGTTCTTATATGGTCATTGAGATTAAAACATGCTTCTGATGCCGGATAAAAGCTGTTTTTGAGGCTATATTTTCCGTTGTTTATGCGGCAAAAGAAATCAATCGCAGAGTCCACTTCAGATTTGCCAATTTCTGACGCGCTCAGTTTTTTCCCTTCTATATACTCATATAACCCTAAATTGTTGCCGGTGTCGACTGCCAATACTCTTGGGATGCGGGTATAGCCCAATTCGCGCAGATATTTCAAAAAAGCGTGTTCGGATGCCAGGCGATTTCTTTTGTCAAATCTGCTGTTGAAATAGTATTTAAGCAGTGCCTTGGTGCCATTATCGCAGGAAACGCAGAAAGTCTGGTTGTTCCTTCCGCCCTTGATAGTCTCCAGTTTGTAGTTTCCCGAGATATTTGCCTTATCGCACAATGCTGAAATTATATTTTTGAAATTGTCCGGTTCTCTCATTTTAGATGCCTTATTGATGTTTAGCCGCTTCTTTCATGCCACTTTTATCAAAAAGTTCTATAGCAGGAAATGGCACAATAAAGCTCCCATTTCCATTAAGATAAAGCTGATGCTTTTTAATGATTGGGTCGGAATATCTCCATGCCAATATTATTATAAAATCAGGTTTTTGCCTGTAGATTTCATCCGGCGGCAAAACCGGGATATGCAAGCCGGGGCTGAATGTGCCGTGCTTTATGGAGTTATCGTCCGCTATAAATTTTATAAACTCCCCTATGCCGAAATAATAAAGAAAAGTCGTAACACTTTGCGACGCACAGTAGCCGGCGATTATCTTGCCCTTGCTCCTTAAATCAGTGAGAAAGTGTCTCAATTCATGCTTATGGCGCTCTAGTTTTTTAGATAATTTGGTATAGATTTCCGCAGAAGTTATTTTCAGGCCGTTTTCCATGCTGATCAGTTCATTTACTGAAGATGAAGTCTTCAGGGGCCCCTGTTTATGCTGGACATAGCAGCGTATAGACCCTCCTTTGGTTTCTATTCTCTCGACATCCGCCAATTCCAAGTTGTGCAACTGAAATAATTTTTTAAGGGCTCCGACAGAGAAATAATTTAAATGCTCATGATAGATGTTGTCAAAAACGGCATTCGTCAACAGGTCAACCAGATAGACAGTTTCAAAGATGAACACCCCATGGTCGTCAATAAGCTGCTTGATTGCACCAATAAATTCCGCCAGATTATCAATATTGGCAAGGGTATTGTTTGAAGTGACTATTCCAGCCAATCCGTATTCTTTTGTGATTTCATTGGCAAGCCCCATATTAAAAAATTTTGGCACGGTTTTTATTCCGTTTTTTGTCGCTTTTTTCGAGATATCTTCAGCAGGGTCTATTCCTAAGACATTAGTGGCCCCTTCGCCCTTAAACGCTTTTAGCAGGGTTCCGTCATTGCTCCCTATATCTACAATAAGGCTGTCTTTTTGAGGCCCGATTTTTTTAAATACTTCATGGGCATATTTTTGAAAATGGGCTGCAAGGCCTAGTGAGGTGGAGGTTTCATAGAGGAATTTACTGTATAAAATTTCCGGGTCTATGGTTTCAAGCAGTTGCACAAGGCCGCAATTTTTGCACAAAAAAACTTCCAAAGGGTAAGTATTTTGAGCTTCATTTAGGCATTCCTTGGAAACATATGCATCAGCAATAGGTATGGGTGCAAGAGGCAAAACTAATTCGAGATTTCTGCTTTTGCACGCCCGGCATTGATTGCGCTGAAAAGAATTTGATTCCATTCCTATACTCCTAAGATTATTGAAAGAGCTTAATTCGAGGGCCACCTTTTAATCTTGACTTCTAATGCATTCATAAATTTTTTAACAGCAAAGTTATCGCCATCATCAGGGGCCCATGGAGCAAATACGGTATGGGAATCGTTGAAGGGCCCATTTGTAATCTCCTCAAAAACCAAAAAATCGGATCTTGGTATTGGCATATAATAGTGCGGGTCGGAAATGCGGAAATAAAAAGTAAGGCCGGTTAAGTAATCCCCCATCCGGATTATTTCTTTTACATTTCCCGCCTCATTAAATAAAATGACGTCAACGCAGCCTTCAACTATGTGATAGGATACGCTTTTATTAGGATGCCTATGCGGCCTTATATAAGCAGCTTTGGAGTACATGATGAACATCTCGTGGAGATTATCATGTATGTCTTTATGGGTGCACAATCTGCTCCTCAAACGCTTGTTTTGCATAGTCTTTCTTCTGAATAATTGGATATCATTTTTGCTAATCTTGACTATGTCGCCAACAGCGTAATACACTTCCTGATTCTGTTCCCTATACTCAAAATTTGAGTGCGATTTTCCGGCATAATTTTTGATTTTTGCCATCATTAATTAACGTGAAGGGGCTGAGATAAGTTTATATAAGTTTTCCTTTTTAAAGGTGGCATTGAAAAGATATAGGTTGCCATCAATTCCACCGCAGGTGGTGCCGAAAATCCAATTATGGCAGTCTGTTGATTTTCGAGCAATGCAAGGCTTTTCAATGCCTTTTTTTACCAGAACGTTTATAAAACCCAGCGCCATAACTTCACGATTTAAAATGCTGTCAGAAGAGCTAAAAAACGCATTATTGAAAACCAAAGACCCTTTTACAGACATAAAGGGGCAGGAGAATACAAAACTTGGGGTAAAGTCAGCCCTGCTTAGCAACAGGAATATCCTGATTATAGGCCCTCCCGGCGTTGGAAAGACTACTTTGGCAAAAAATGTTGCCGGCCTTCTGCCAAATAAGAAAAACAGCAAAAACCATGCAAAATTTGTCAGGATACAGGGCTCCCCTGATCTCGCTGTTGAAGACCTATTGGGAGACATTGATCCAATCAAGGCGATGAAATACGGGCCATTGTCATTGGAAGCTTTTACCAAGGGCAAGATTTTCAAGGCAGACGGCGGAGTATTGTTTTTTGATGAGCTGAACAGATGCCCGGAAAAGCTGCAGAATGCCTTATTGCAGGTGCTTGAGGAGAAAAAAGCGACAATCGGCTCTTATGACGTTGATTTTGGCGTTGATTTTGTTTTCATAGGGACAATGAATCCAGAAGATACCTCTACGGAAAAGCTGTCTGATGTTTTATTGGACAGGTTTGACATCGTTTATATGGATCACCCTGAAAGCCTGCCTATTGAGCAAAACATTGTTGTTGAAAAAGGCAAAAAACTGGCAGAGTTTGATGATGAATTGCTAAGGGCAAGCATTTCTTTCATAAGATTGCTGAGAGAAAGCGACAAGCTTGAGAAAAAGCCTTCTGTGAGGGCTTCTATCGGATTGTATGAACGGGCGCAGGCAAATGCATTATTGAACGGCAGAAAAGAGGTTTCAATCGAGGATATTGAGAATGTGATTTCCTCTGTTTTGTCGCACAGGATAAGGCTCAAGCCTTCTGTAAAATATCTGCAGACAGCAGAGGATTTCATCAGGGGATCGTTCAAAAAAGACTTCAAGCAGGCGTTAACAAGGGAGCTGCAGGAAAGGGACGACGGTGGTGAAGGGTAACGCCGCTGTTCAAGTCAAGGAATTCTCGAAAGCAGAGGAAATGCAGGGGAGCCTTTCATTTCAGGATCTGGAAGACAAATTCATGCATTCTGTGCTGGAAAACGACAAAAAAACCATAGACGACGGCAAGCTTATCAGCGATGCCATAAACCAAGGAATGGGCAGCTTTACTCCCGACCTGATGTTTGAGCAGCTGGTAAGGAATTATTCAATTGCCAAGCAGATATTTGGCGAGTCTTTGATAAGGCTGGTTTCTGGGTACGAGCCGGATTACATAAAGAAAAACGCAGGAGTGCCTGAGTTCCAAAGAGAGCTGAGGGAAAGGATAAGCAGGAAAATGCAGGAATTAAAAGAGAAAGGCTTTGTAGGAGCGGACCATGGAATCTCCAATAAAGGCTATGAATTGGCTTCTCTTGTCTTATATTTCCAGGAACTCGACAAGATAGTGCCGAAAGGGCTTCTTGGGGAAAAAACCCACAAGGAAAATGCGCATTATGGCGAGAAAGAAGGATTCAGGAGATTCAAGAAAGGAGAAAGGTACAGGGACATTGCTTTAAAGAGCTCAATAAAAACAGCAATAAGAAGAAGGCACGGCAGGATAGAGATGGGCGACCTGCAGGTTCACGAAACGCAAAGCAGGGGCCAGGCATACATAGTCTATGCGCTTGATGCTTCAGGCTCGATGAAGGGCAAAAAAGTGGAGTCGTGCAAGAAAGCCGGCATTGCACTGGCATACAAGGCAATAAATGAAAAAGACAAAGTGGGGCTGATAGTGTTTGGCTCCGACATCAAGACTGCAATCGAGCCGACATCGGATTTCACTAGGATAATAGGCGAAATAACCAAAATAATGCCTTCGAAAGAGACGGATTTGGCAGCTACCCTGAGAAAATGCATTGAGCTTTTCCCTTCTGAAAAAATAACAAAGCACCTTATCTTGCTTACTGATGCGCTGCCGACAAAGGGAAAAAATCCTGAAAAGGAAACTTTGGAAGAAGTCTCAATAGCAAGGAATAATGGAATTACAATCTCGCTGATTGGAATAAATCTGGATTCAAAAGGCAGGGAGCTGGCCGAAAAGATTGTTGAAATCGGGAACGGGAGGCTGTATGTTGCAAAGGATTCTGAGAATGTTGATGAGATTATACTTGAGGACTATTATAATTTATAAATAACCTTATTCTTTGGCTTCAAATGAGAATACTGGCTTTTACTGACATGCACGGCTCGAAGGCGGCGTATAGAAAAATAAAATTGAATGCAAGGCTTCACAATCCAGATGTCCTGGCCTGCGCCGGCGATATTTCAGTATTTGAAAACAGGCTTATGTCCTTTCTTAGAGAACTGAACAGCATTGGAAAGCCTGTTGCCATTATTCATGGCAACCATGAAGATCCCGGCAGCTTTAACGTAAATTTGAAAAATATACATTTTATCCATAAGAAACATTTGATTGTTGGAAATTCCTTATTTTTAGGATATGGCGGCGGAGGATTCTCGATGGTGGACAATGACTTTAAGAAAACAGGAGAAAAATTTGAGGATATTATGGCAAAAAACAAAGACCAAAAAATAGTTTTTCTAACTCATGCGCCGCCTTACAAAACTAAGCTAGACAATCTTAATGGAGAGCATTGCGGCAACAAGACCTTAAGGCACTTTGTTGAGAAATCCAAGATTGATTTGCATATCTGCGGGCATCTGCACGAGAACTTTGGGAAGGAAGACGAGATAAAGAATACCAGAGTTGTTAATCCGGGGATGTTTGGGAGGATAATAAAAATTTAACAAAGTTTTTATACATCTTCTAATAATAATTCTCAAATGTGGAGAATATTTGAATTTCTTAGAAAGAAGAAAGAAGAGAAGCAAGATCAAGCCGTAGCTGAGATGAATTTGACTTAATCTTTCAAGATACATTGAAAAAGATTGATAAAAAAAGACTTAATGAGTTAAGGCTAATCTTCCTTAAAGGGTTTCTGTCACACTATAACCTGTCAAAAAGGCGACTTCTTGATTTAAACAAACAATTTGAGTTAACAACAAAAAGTTCAAGAGATCAAGGACACTATATAGCGAGAATCACAATTGAAACAGTACAATCGATAAATTCATGCCATCAGTTACTTGATAAATGCGAAGGTGAACTTAACGAGGACATAGCCAAGAACTTAGGTTATGCTCTAGGTATTTTTATAGCTGCAATTGAATATGGATTTGTTTCTAAAGGTTATAACAAAACGGAAAATTTTTTTTATCTAGTAGGATACATAGCGAAATCATTGAAAAGGCTAAATAAATCTGTTACAAATAAATTTATAACTAACAGACTTAAGAAAATAGCATCTAGAAATGCTGATTCTTTGGATAGAGAAAAGATAGATTTGCTTATTAAGATGGGTAAGTTATTTCGTTAATTATTTGTAATTTTAAATGTTAATTTTATTTCTAAAATAAATTAATAAAACTCCATAACCCTTCCCTCAAAATCCTCTTTCATCAGCAGCACTACTCTTGAAACTGGCTGCTCGTCTATCAATTTGTAATCAGCATGCTTTGCAATCTCCAACGAGAAATCCCTTATTTCCTTGTGAGTCATCATGTTCTCCTGCTTCAATCTCTCGCGAGACATGCCAATCCACATGTAAGACTTGACCTCAATGAACATAGGATTGCTTAATTTTATTATTTCAGCCCACTGTTCCGGATAAACATCATTCATGCCTTTTATTATTGTAAACCTCAATACTGTCCTCATTTTCTCCCTCATTTTGGGAAGCAGGCTTAATGTCCTGTACAAGCCCCGCCATGCATTCTTTATTATAGGCCTGTCTATTTCATTGAAAAGCCGCTCATTTGGAGCATCGACGGAAATATACAGCTGGGTTGGGGGCTCGTCATACAGCTGCTCTATCCTTTCCGGAATCAAGCCGTTTGAAACCAGAAATGTTGAAAATCCGTTTTTCTTGTATTCTCTTATCAATTCCTTGAGCTTTGGATACATGGTAGGCTCCCCGTCAAGGGATATTGCAACGTGCTTTGGCTGCTTAGCCCTCTCCAGCTTCTCCCTGTCTGCGTTTTCATTGCCGCCAAATCCTGAAAGAAGCTTTCTCTGCATCTCTATTGTGCCTTTGACTATCTCTTCAGGGGTGTCAATGCCGCCTTCCATTGCAGGCTCTGTGTGATACCTTAAGTCACGCCAGCAGAAAATGCAGGCGTTGTTGCAGGAGAATGTAGGGGTCATCTGCAGGCATTGGTGGCTGTTGATTCCATAGAACTTCTGCTTATAGCAGCCCCCTTTGCCTTTCAGGTCGCTTTTGGTCCAGTGGCAGACCTTGACTCTTGTGTGGTTGCCTACTATCCCGTACTGTTGCTTCTTCAGCTTTAGTTGCACTTCTGCAGTAATCATATTTGCCTAAGTTATTTCCAAAGATATATAAATTTTCATATTTTATGCAATTTTATGGAACTGGAGCAGGCGCTGAAGAAGCTTGAAGCTGATAAAAAATTCAGCTCATGGAAGAAATCAAAGCCAAAAAGCTATTTCTCTTATGCTTTCAGGATGCTGATGGATTCAGGAGAAAATAACTGGCAGATAGGGCACTATGACAAGGCTATTGATAAGATAACCACTTTCATTGTTGGAGACGATTCTGTTGAGATGAAGCCTGAAGAGGAGATATTCAAGAAAGAGTCAATGGATGTCCTGCCCATAGACACAGGAAAAATCAAGCTTAAGATAGGCTCTATTGTTGAAAGCGCAAAGAATTTTCAGCATAAGAAATATCCCCATGACCAGCCGGTCAAGATCATTGCAATACTCCAGAATCTGGAAGATATAGGGACAATCTGGAACATAACCTTTGTGACTGCCGCCTTCAATACCCTCAATATGAAGATTCAGGCGGACAGCGGGAAAGTGGTTGAGCACAAGCTGTCATCAATAATGTCTTTTAAGCAGAAAGACTGATTTATGATTTAACACAGCCAAATCAAACTATATTTTTAACATTAGAATAATTTAAATATAACTGATCCTGTTAAAAATCAATTTTTCTAAAATGGCATTGCAAATCACGGTCCACAAAGTAGCAGATGTAAAAACCCCTTCCTATGCCCATGATGGAGACGCCGGCGCCGACCTGCATTCTGCTGAAGACTGCGAATTAAGGCCGATGGAAAGAAAGCTGGTCTCTACAGGACTGAAGATAGCGATCCCTGAGGGCTACGCCGGACTGATATGGGACAAAAGCGGCATTGCCTCAAAATATTCTGTGCATAACATTGCAGGAGTCATAGACTCAGGCTACAGGGGAGAGCTAAAAATAGTCATGATAAATCTTGGAAAAGAGAGCTTTAAAATTACAAAAGGAATGAAGATTGCGCAGCTTCTTATCCATCCTGTGCCAAAAGTCGAGTTTATTGAATCGGAGTCATTGGGCGGCACTAAACGCGGCGAAGGCGGATTCGGAAGCACCGGCACGCATTAAAAAGAGGCAAAAATGAACAACAGCATAAGCTACAATACCATAAAGAAAAACAAGACTTTAGGCGACTTCAAGGAAGAAGAGGAAGAGGAAGCGAAGAAGAAGAAAACCAAGCAATAAGCTTTATTAATGCCGTGCTTGTTCTGTTTCCCGGTGCTTATTTATGCAGGCTTATATTGCTGACATTGCCGCTTCTAAAACCGACTGGAGCAACAAGCCATCCATAGTGGTGTATTTTTCCGGCTGTGATTTCAGATGCCCCTACTGCTTCGCCTCTGAGATACTCGATTTTAAAGAGGAATTTTTGAAGGATTTGAAGGATGTAAAATCTCAAATCAAGTCCTTGTCCTATTCCTGCAGCAATATCTACTTTACCGGCGGCGAGCCATGCCTGCAGAAGCCTTCCCTGATTGAAATTGCGAAGTTCTCCAAGCAGTTCGGGTTGAAAGCAGGACTGCAGACAAACGGCAGTAATCCGCACGTAATAAGGCTGATGCTGGATTTAAATCTGCTTGATTATCTATCCCTTGACCTAAAGGCACCTTTTGACGATGCTGTCTTTGAGAAAACAACAAAATCAAGGACTTTTTTCAAGCCTACTGATGACACCATTAAAGGTATTAAAGAAAGCATTTCCATATTGAAGGAGAATAAAAAGATAAACGTCGATGTTAGGACTACAATAGCCCCTTCTGTCATGTTCAATAAGGAGCATATCTTAAGAATTGCTTCTGAAATAAAGGGGATGAATTGCAGGTGGATTTTGCAGCAGTTCCAGCCAAACCTTGGGAGGCTGGTTAACGGGAATATGAGGGAACTGAATACTGTTTCTTTGAATTTTCTGGAGAATTTGAAAGAAGCTTGTCTGAAGATTTATCCTGAGATGAGTATTGAAATAAAGACAGAAGGGTTTAATGTGGCGGAGATGGATATTAAGAAGGATGTTTTTGATGGGCTAGATAGTTAAAATGAAAATCAAAATTCCAAGCTTAAAAAGCAACTTTAGCAGCGAAATCATAGAAAGAGGCTATGATTACTATAAACAAGGCAGAGTAAAAAATCTCATCATAGATGGAGAAAAAGCAAAAGCTGTTGTAGTAGGAAACAGGAATTATAGGGTTACTATAGATTTAACAAAAAGCTATTTCAAATGCACCTGTCCTTATGGTTTTAACTGCAAGCACGAAGTTGCTGTTATTTATGAGTTAAGGAAAAATAAATATGTCGAAACTGGGGATAATATAAAGAACCAGCTAATTAAGAAACCAAAGGAAGAGCTAATAGCAATATTGTATAAGATATTGACTTTGAATCCAAAATTCAAGAAATTCTTGAGCAATAAGACTGAAGACATTAAAAAAGCAATAAATTCAATTGATATGAATGAGGATGAAGACATTGACGAGTTTGTTGGAGATGTTGACGATATATACGATTTAATCATGCAGCAGCCAGAAAAACTGGATAATATGGTCACTCTCTTTAAAAAATGCTTCAAGATTTGGGACAATTTTGGCGGAGTAGAGCCTCTCGAGGACTCGATGTTCATGATTCTTGAAGCAATATCAAAAGAAGCAAAAAAGCTTCCAAAAGAAGACAGGCAACCCTTAATTCAAGAAATAACAGATTTGGTTGGCGAATTTGATTTTTTCTTAGATTCTATGGATTTTAGAGGTTAGGGCGAACAAGTGATCCTATGTTTTAGATGTGCAACATCTTTCTTTGGAAGTATAAATACCTGAAAGCCTCCCAATTCACTTCACAACTCTTAAAGCCATGCTCAGGCTCCCACTTATATCTTCCTTGGATATATTTGGCTTTAATCCCCTTTTAACTATCTCGTCCATCATTTCTCCTATGCTCAAACCGGCAATTCTAGCAGTTTCGCTTGTTGAGGATTTTCCTCTGCTGAACGATTCTAAAGCTATTTTAAGCTTTACTTCCGCAAAACCTTTTTCCAGTGCTTCCCTAATTATTGCAGATTTGTCAACCATTTCGAGCTTTGCCAGTTTCTCAGCTTCTTGTACGAATTCTTCCTCTAATCTTATAGAAACTGCTTTCATCATTTTATTGCCTCCTTATACTTTTTAATTAAATCTTTAGCGTACCACGCTGCCCATATATAATTATTTTCTTTCAAGAAAATCCTTATCAATACCAAATGCATGATGTAAGAAAGAATAAATATTTGGACCGTTTTAAGAAACTTACTACTGATCTTCTATGCAGTCTGTCTATCCCATAAACATATCCATTTCATATTTTTCTTAATTCTTTAAAGTGTCTATTAACCAATTCCTCAAAATGCCTATTTATTTTTTGGGTACTCCTACCATCTTCATGATTCGGAATTAATTGAACGTAAAAAGTAAGAGGGTCTCCTGATTTGGGATAATTTCCGCAAAAGATTAGTTTATTTTGCCCTCTGCCATGTGGGTCTATCCGATATTCTACACCTGAAGGATGCCTCTGCACATATTGTTTAATAGACTCTGCTCTGATAGTTTCGTATGCAACAGGGGCTGGCGGCAAACCGCATTCTTTGCAGATTTCTAATATTATATTTATATACTCCTGCCTTAAATCTTCCAATTGTATTCCTGTGTTAATCTTTATTGACATATGTGTTCAAGTTATGAAGAAGCCTTCATTTAGTTCTTTCATTTTTCCCCAATTAAGCCGCTTTTAACATCTTATCCTTAATTCTGTCATCAAATTCTCCAATATGGTTTTTGTACATCTGCCGCCTAAATTCCAGGTAGTCTATGCCTTTTCCCACCTCCCATGACAGAGCAAGAGCCCGTGACATTTTTACTGGCAATGCTGAGCCGGTTGTGTTGCCACCGGATATTACTCCTGCATTAATGGCTTTAACTCCAGATTCGTAAGGGCTGTTTACCCTGCCATCCTGCATTGGGCTTCCAAGCACAACAGGGTACTGCATTTCGTGAAGTATTCTTAAAACATCAACATGGTTTCCATCACCTTCAAATAACTCTAAATGCCTTACATTTCCTGCGCCATAGGTAGTGAGCAAAATTGCAACGCTATTAGGGTCTGATGCCTCGTGCAATAGAGACTTGGCGCTTTGAAAAGGGTTTATGTGCACAAGATTTATACCGTCTCTAAACTGTTTATTAACTATTAGATTTTTTCGTGATACGTAAGTCTGCCTTCTCGTGACGTTTCCATATAATATAACTTCACCCTGCTCATAATAGCCTGTCTTGTTTTGCTCAGGACAATCAAATGCAGCATATCCTCTGTCTTTTACCTTGAATATGTGCCTTCCGTCCCTTAATACATCATAAAATGCAAGATGAACTCCGCTTATGTCTTCGCATGCAGCTTGGAGGCTGAATGGGAGGTTTCTTACAGCATCTTCACCCCAGTCATACATTGGCTGCTGGGCGGCTGCCCCTATTATTGGCTTTCCTATGTTTGGAAAAATAAAGCCTAATGCTGCCAATAAGTAGTCCATTGTATCTGTCCCGCCGGCAACTACAAACCCATCAAAGTTGTCATAAAGCATCTCAATGGCATTTGCAATGCTTACCCAATGTGGCCATCTTGCATTTGTCGAGTCAATTGGCTTGTCTAGGGCAGGGAGCCAGACGAGCTGCATTCTTTCTTCTAGTCCCCTTTCCTTAAGCGGCATCAGAAGCCTGTCTGTATGATTGGACGGAACTAGCGCATCCTCTCCATCAACCCTTTGGGATTTCATTCCCAAAGTGCCGCCGTAATAAATCACAAGAATTTTTTTCCTTCTGTCATCGTTGTAATCAAGCTGCGCCATTTGGTCTTTTATAGGATCAGGCAATGCGTCTATCGATGGAAATTGCCTAACCGCTGCAAGCATTTGAGCATGCCTTGATTCAGACAATGCTATTTTTTCTTCTAGGTTTAGGTTAGAAGATTGACTTTTGTCCATATTATTCCTCATTGAGATATGGTGGAATTTTAGCAGAAAATGCATTCATTGAGCGCAAATACTTCATCATAACTTCATTTAATTCAAGAGTTCTTTGTGTTATTCTTTCAAACTCATCGGCACTTTTTGCCCCTTGTTTGTAACCTTTGTCAATTCCATTAACTATACCCAATCTGTAGACAAAATCAAGTAAATTTTTTTGTCTTGATGTACCATTTGACATTAACATTTGTCTAACCCATTCCAATTCTCTTGCTTCCTCTTCTGATAGTTTCATGCTTTGAATTACTGTTTTTACATTATCATCAAGACTTGTTCCTGTTAAACTCATTTTTACCAATCTCCTACTAAATTAATTCACTTTCATTTCCCTTGCATAAATTTCTACAAGTTCGGATAAAGCATCTGACACATCCTTATGGATATATTGCATCAGGAAGCTCTCCAAGTTCCACTTTATCCGGCTTGAGGCGGCTACTCTGTAAAGCCTCTATAATCCTATCATATCTTTCGCATATGTCTAGGAATTTTTTGCGCAATTCACGTTGGCCAGTATCATAGCCCATTTCGTACCCAATTCCGAAGTACTGCTCCTGCATTAGTTGGTCGCCTGGTGATCCAGACTGAATGGATAATTTTATTTGACTCAATAAATCTGCTCTTGGCTTCCCAGATAACCCCATACTATTGGCTATTGCATTAACAATCCCATCCAGTTTTTGTGATTCTAATTTTTCATTTACAAACTTAATATCATTCATTTTATTTCCTCCCTTAATGTTTACATTAGGTTGTCATCTCTAATCAGCCTTTCCAAATCCCTTTTCGAATTAACTTTTTCGAAATCGGGCAAAGCAGCAGTTAAATTAGTGACTGCATCTGTTTGCGCAGGAGTTAAAGGCCCTTTTGCAACAACTACTAATTGCAGTCCGTAACATTCATATTCTACTGGACCGCCTTTAAAAGCGATGTAACCTGTCAATCCCTCATAACCAAAAAACATGACAGGATCGCCAGCTCTGCCCCTGCGGATTTTTAAACTGGAAAAGCCTGCTTCCTTAAGGCTGTCTTGAAAAGAGTCAGGAAGAGGAAAACCATCATCCATTCCTTTATTATACTCATACAATTCAACAAAATGATTTTGTTTCATTCTTAACCTCCATCTATCCAAACAGCCTAGCCCCAATCATCTCAAATGCAAGAGCTTCATTTAACACAATCTTCTTCACTTCATCTTCAATGTCGAAAGTATTATCGTTACTCATAAGTGGTAGGAAAGTATTTCCAATATTTAAGTTTATTCCAAAAAATATGAAAAACTATTCCATTTTTGCCAGTTTTAAACAAAAATTTGGAAAAATATTCCATATTTTAAGCAGTAATAGAAATATTTATAAATAAACGAGTCTTTTTACGGATAAAAATGAAAATAGACGACAAAGACAGGAAGATTGTGGCAGAGCTTATCAAGGACAGCAGGCAGACTACCCACCAATTAAGCAAGAAGCTGAACATCCCTATAACTACAATCCACAACAGGATCAAGAAACTGATTAAAGATGGCGTCATAATCAACTACACAGTCAATCTCGACCACAATAAGCTTGGAAGACCGGTTCCGGCTTATATAGGGATAACCATTAATTACAATGTTCCCGGAAAGAAGGTTAATCAGGTTGAGATAGCAAAGAAAATCAAATTGCTTGAAGGAGTCTACGAAACATATATCATGACGGGAGGCTCCGATATTCTTGTAAAGGTATTGGCTAAGGATATTACCGACCTAAATCTATTAGTTACAGACAAAATGAGAAATATAGAGGGCATTGACAAAACACAAACTGCAATTATCCTGAAGGAAGTTTGATGCTTTTTTAAGAAATCAGCTTATCAATCTCTTTTTTTATTTCACTGAAAACTTCATCAATATCCCTATTTGCATCAATAATCTTGATGTTATCTTTTAAGTAATCCTTGAGCCCAAGAAAATTTCTTCTTACTTTTTCCATAAACTCGAGCTTTTCAAATTTCTCCAGTTTCCTGCTGTCCCTTCCTATTCTTTTTAATGCTGTCTCCGGCTCCAAATCAAGAATAAATGCAATATCGGGCTTTCTGAAATCCTTGTTTTTTTCAACCAATGTTTCTACATCAAAGCCCTGCGCGTGCTGAAATGCAATCGTTGAATAATAATACCTGTCGCACAATACTATGTGCATCTCGTCATTTGAAGAGTTTACGAAGGGCAGGATAGTGTTTTTTAGATGCTCTTCCCTGTCTTTTATGAACAATCCAAGGATTTTATCTTTATTGGAGCCTTCCTCTTTGTCTTCTCTCAGCATTTCCCTTATTTTCCTGCCGTAAATGCCGCTTGTAGGCTCCCTTGTTGTGAGAATCCTATACTGCTTCTTGGAAAACAGGTGATTGTGCAGCATCTTGACAATTCCGCTTTTGCCGGAGCCGTCAATGCCATCTACAACAGCGAAAAGGCATTTTTTCATTGCCTTTGAAAACTTTAGACCCTATATTAACTTTTTGAATTGCTGTTGAGG